>NZ_JBSGFQ010000096.1:0-48927 GCF_053603495.1 Nonomuraea sp. NPDC004186
GCGCCCCGCCCCGTGCTGATCTGGGGCGGGGCGCCGCGCAGGTCGAGGGGGTGTCGGGGATGATGCTGGGGGCGTTCGACGCGACCGAGGACGGCATCTGCCTCCTGGCCGCGATGGTCCTCTAGAAGCCGGTCTCGCAGTCGAGGCAGTAGACCGCGTAGGCCCGGCCCAGCACCGGCAGCGCCACGTTACGGACCCTGATGCCGCCCGGCGTCATGCCCTTCTCGCTGCCCTTGTGCGCGTGGCCGTGCAGGATCAGGTCGGCGCCCGCCGTGTCGACCGCCTCCGCCAGCAGGTAGCTGCCCAGGAACGGGTAGATCTCGTGCGGCTCCCCCTCCAGCGTCTCCTTGATCGGGGAGTAGTGCGACAGCACCACGCGCTTCTCGGCCACGATCTCCTTCAGCGCGACCTTCCAGGACTCGGCGATGTAGCGGGTGTGGGCGACGAAGTTCTTGATCTCCCGCTCGCCGAACTCGCTGGCGCACTTGCCCGCGAACCCGCCGCCGAACCCCTTGCCGCCGACCACGCCCAGCTTCCTGTCGCCGCACTGGACGACGGCGCCGTCGTCGTCGAGCACCACGACGCCCGCGTCGCGCAGCTCGCCGGCGATCTCGTACTGCAGGTCGGAGTGGTAGTCGTGGTTGCCGAGCACCGCGACGACGGGGATCGGCAGGCCGCGCAGCTCGTCGGCCACGACCCGCCCCTCCTCCAGCGTGCCGTGCCTGGTCAGGTCGCCGGCCAGCATCAGCACGTCCGCGCGTTCCTCGATGCCCACCAGTCTCTTGCGGTACTGGCCTCTGTCGTCCTCCCCCAGGTGGATGTCTCCGACGGCCGCGATACGCAGGTCAGTCAAGACGCTCATCCTCCCCCGGCTCACTGGCCTCCACGACCCTGATCTCGTTGTGCAGGTGGAGCTCGGGCGCGGCCTCGTGCGCCACCTGGCCGAGCCGCTCGCGCTGCCCTGTCCCGCTGACCTCACCGCGCAGGAACAGCTGGTCGCCTCGTATGTCGACGCGGATTCCGAGCTCGTGCGTGCGTCCGTCCTCGGCCAGCGCCTGCTGGACACGGGCCGCGACGTACTGCGGAGCTTCCATCGCTCGCCTCCTTCTTCTGTCGCCGCATGCCCCTGGATTAACACCTCAAACGGCACGAATAAGGTCAATAACCGCCTGCTCGACCGGGCCCACCGTGGCCAGTTGCCCGAAATCGGTGTCCGCCCCCAGCTCGGTCAGCGCGGCCGCGATGGTCCTGTCCTGGTCGTACGCCTCGACCACCCGCGGATCCACGTACGAGGCCCTGGCCACCGTGGGCGTGTTGCCCAGATATTCGGCGACCTCCCGCATGACCCGGGCCACCGCACGTTTCTTCTGGCCGGCCGGCTTGGAGACCGCCAGGCCCACGGCGGCCAGAACGGTGGCGTGCCAGGTGCGGAAGTCCTTGGCGGTGACCTCGTACCCGATGATCTCGCGCAGGAAGTCGTTGATGTCCTCGCTCCTGACGTAGCCCCAGCCGCCGTCGCGCCGCCGGTAGCGCAGCAGCTCGCCCTCCACGCCGAGCGCCTTGAGCGACCTGAGCACCTTGCAGGCCCCGGGATCGGCCACCTCGACCTCGCGGGAGATGTCCCCCTTGGCCTGGTAGGAACAGGTGACCATGCCGTTGGAGCAGGTGAGGTGCTCCATCCTGAGCGTGGCCAGCCCGTACGTGTCGTAGCTCTCGCCGCCGATGCGGAAGAAGCCGACGTCGAGCAGGCGGGCCGCGGCGGCCAGCACCCGCTTCCTGGTCAGGCCGCGGCCGCCGAGCCGGCCGTCCACGGCCTTCCTGAACTCGGGCAGCCGCTCGGCCACCTCCAGCACGCGGTCGAACTTGGCCTGGTCCTGCTGCTCGCGCCACAGGTCGTGGTAGCGGTACTGCCTGCGCCCGGCCGCGTCCGTGCCCACGGCCTGCAGGTGGCCGTCGGGGGACGTGCAGATCCACACGTCGGTCCAGGCCGGGGGGATGGCCAGCGCCTTGATGCGGGCCAGCGTGGCCCGGTCGCGCACCGCACGCCCGTCAGGCCCCTGGTAGCCGAACCCGCGCCCGCGGCGCCTCCGTACGATCCCCGGCTCGCTCTGATCACTGGGACGCAGCTTGGGCACGGGCAGCGGCTACCCAGGAAGTTAAGGGACAAACAGAACGGGCAGGTGGGCGGCATGTCGGATAACAGGGACATACCGGATAACGGAAAGTGGCACGAGGAGCGGGACATCAGGGGCCATGCCATGGTGCCCGCGACGCCGCGCGACGTGGCGCACATCAGGATCGGGTCGTTCCTGCTGGTGTTCATGTTCGCGTTCGCGGTGCTCGGGATCATCGTCGGGGCGCCCGTCATGACGGGGATCGCGCTCGTTGTGGGCCTGGCCACGGTGGTCGACATCGCTCTGGCCGTGCGACGCCAGAAGCTGCGACAGGACGGAGAGGCGGGCTGATTGCGACATGACACCACTTGAAGGGCGCGTAGTGGTGGTGACGGGTGCCAGCGGCGGGGTCGGGCGAGCGGTCGTCCGGCAGCTCGGGCACCAGGGTGCGAAGGTGGCGCTCATCGCCCGGGGCACGACCGGGCTGGGCGCCGCCGCCGTGGACGTGGGGGTGGAAGGAGGCACCGGCGAGGTATTCGAGGCCGACATGGCCGACTACGACCAGGTGCGGAGGGCGGCCGAGCGTATAGAGGCGGAGATGGGGCCCATTTCCGTCTGGATCAACACCGCATTTTCATCCGTCTTCGCCAAATTCACCGATATTTCCCCAGATGAGTACGCCCGCACCACCGCGGTGACGTACCTGGGCTACGTCTGGGGCACGAAGGTGGCCCTGGACCTCATGGGCCCGCGCAACGCGGGTGCGATCGTCCAGACCGGCTCGGCGCTGTCGCAGCGCGGCATCCCGCTGCAGTCGGCGTACTGCGGCGCCAAGCACGCGGTCAAGGGGTTCACGGAGTCGGTCCGCACGGAGTTGCTGGCCGACCGCAGCGGCATCGACATCACGCTGGTGCAGCTGCCCGCGGTCAACACCCCCCAGTTCGACTGGGTGCTGTCCAAGCTGCGGCGCCACCCGCAGCCGGTCCCCCCGATCTACCAGCCGGAGGTGGCCGCCAGGGCCATCGTGTACGCGGCCGAGCACCCGGAGCGCAAGGAGTACTGGGTGGGGGCCAGCACGGCCGCCACCCTCCTGGCCCAGCGCGTGGCGCCGGCGCTGGTGGACCGCTATCTGGCCAGGACCGGCGCGCGGTCCCAGCAGACGGACGAGAAACCGCCGGAAGGCGTCGCCAACCTGTGGAAGCCGGCGGACGAGGACGTGGACTACGGCGCCCACGGCTCGTTCGACGCGCGCTCCCACGCCCACAGCCCCCAGCTCTGGCTGGCCCAGCACCGCGGCGCGGTCCTCTTCGCGCTGGCCGGCGGCGCGGCCGCCGCGTGGGCCGCCCTGCGACTGCGCGGGCGATGAACCGAGCCCCGTCCCCCCTGATCGGCCCGACTTAAGCGGGCCTGGCGGGGTAGGCGGCGGGAAACCGCTTCCGAGGAGGCCATGATGCCTGAGCGCGATCTTCAGTACCTGACCGAGCTGGCCGCGCAACTGCGGGTCGATTCCGTGCGGGCGGCCGCTGAGGCCGGGTCCGGCCATCCGACCTCGTCGATGTCGGCGGCCGATCTGATGGCCGTGCTCTTCGCGTGCCACCTGCACTACGACTTCGAGAACCCGGACAACCCCGCCAACGACCACTTGATCTTCTCGAAGGGGCACGCGTCCCCGCTGCTCTATGCGCTCTTCAAGGCAGCCGGGGTCGTCGACGACAAGGAGCTCCTGACGTTCCGCCGGCGGGGCAGCCGGTTGGAGGGGCATCCGACGCCGCGGCTGCCGTGGGTGGACGTGGCCACCGGGTCCCTCGGGCAGGGGTTGCCGGTCGGGGTCGGGGTGGCCATGGCCGGGCGGCTGGAGCGGATGCCGTATCGGGTGTGGGTGCTCTGCGGGGACAGCGAGCTCGCCGAGGGGTCCATCTGGGAGGCGGCCGAGCACGCGGGGTGCGAGGGGCTGGCCAACCTGACCGCGATCGTGGACGTGAACCGCCTCGGCCAGCGCGGGCCCACCCGGCACGGATGGGACACGGGGGCCTACGCGCGCAGGTTCGGGGCGTTCGGGTGGCACACGATCGAGATCGACGGGCACGATCCCGGGCAGATCGACTACGCGCTCAGCGACGCCCGCAACACGCGCAGGCGGCCGACGGTGATCCTGGCCAAGACGCGCAAGGGCGAGGGAGCCCTGGAGGTCGAGAACCGCGAAGGGGCCCACGGCAAGCCGCTCAAGGACCCGGACAAGGCCGTCGAGGAGCTGGGCGGCCGGCGGGACCTGCGGGTCGAGGTGCACAAGCCCGAGGCCCCGGCGGCGCCGTACCGGTTCGAGACCAGGCCGATGAGCCTGCCCGCGTACAAGGTGGGCGACAAGGCGGCCACGCGGACGGCGTTCGGGGAGGCGCTGGCGGCGCTCGGCGCGGCCCGCGGGGACGTCCTGGCGCTGGACGGCGAGGTGGCGGACTCGACCAGGGCGGAGGCGTTCGGGAAGGAGTTCCCCGAGCGGTTCTTCGAGATGTACATCGCCGAGCAGCAGCTCGTGGCCGCCGCCATCGGCCTGCAGGTGCGCGGGTGGAAGCCGTACGCGGTCACGTTCGCGGCGTTCCTGACCAGGGCGTACGACTTCATCAGGATGGCCGGCGTGAGCAGGGCCTCGATCCGGCTCGTGGGGTCGCACGCGGGGGTGGCGATCGGCGAGGACGGGCCCTCCCAGATGGGCCTGGAGGACCTGGCGATGCTGCGGGCGGTCTACGGCAGCACCGTGCTCTACCCGTGCGACGCCAACCAGGCGGCGGCGCTGACGGCCGAGCTGGCGGACGTGGAAGGCGTCTCCTACCTGCGCACCACGCGCGGGGAGACGCCGGTCATCTACCCGCCGGGCGAGCGGTTCCCCGTGGGCGGGTCGCGGGTGCTGCGGCACTCGCCCAACGACCGGGCCACCATCGTGGCCGCAGGGGTGACCGTGCACGAGGCGCTGGCGGCGGCCGACGAGCTGAGCGGGGCCGGGATCCCGGTGGGGGTGATCGACCTGTACTCGGTCAAGCCGGTCGACACGGCCGCGCTGGTCGAGGCGGCCACCACCACGGGCAACCTGATCACGGTGGAGGACCACCGGCTGGAGGGCGGGCTCGGCGACGCGGTGCTGGACGCGGTCAGCGAGCTGGGGCCGCGGGTGGTGAAGCTGGCCGTGACGGGCCTGCCCGGCTCCGCGACGCCCGAGGAGCAACTGGCCGACGCCGGCATCGACCGCCAAGCGATCGCCGAGGCGGTCAAGCGGCTCCTGTGATGGATATGCCGGACATGAGTGAGGGCCGAGGGGCGACCTGCCCCCGGCCCTCCCTTTTGGCGTGGCCCCCTGAGCGGGAAGCCCCCGTCAACGGGCCTTCGCCGTCAGCCTCCTGTTGGCCCTCCTGATGGCGTTCACCAGCTCCTGCTTGGTCATCTTCGATCGGCCGCGCACGTCGAGCTTGGCGGCCATCTTCTGCAGGTACTCCCTGGTGGCGTTGAGGTTGACGCCCTCGACGACGCCCTCGGCCGTCTTGGCCGTCCGGGTCATCGCGGCCTTGGCGGTCCGGGTGGCGGCCTTGGCGGTCCGGGCCATCGTGGCCTTGCCACCGGTCCGGGTCGTGGTCGCCTTCCCGGTCCGGGTCATCGTCGCCTTGTCGGAGGGGCCCTTCTTGGGCTCCCAGTGGTCGCCGACCTTCTCGAAGGATCGCTTCAGCGCGGCGAACGCGGTCATGTGGGCGCGCCGGCCCTCGCCGTACTCCTTCACGGCGTTGTCGTGCGCCTTGATCCACGTGTTCTGCGCTCTCTTCGGCGAACGCTTGATGGTCGACGGCAGCTCTTCAACAGCTGGCATGTCGATTCACCTCCTACAGCGGTGGTTCGTCGTAGCGGCGGCGTTCCTCGTACACGGTGGTCCTGCGGGCTTCAGGCTCCTCGTAGACCTCGTGACGGTGAACCGGCTCGTCGATGGGTCCGACCGCTCTACGGGTGACGCTGATCCTGTAGATGCCGAACAGGAGTCCGACGAGGCCGCCGAGCATGAGGATGACCCCCACTACGTTGATGTCGAGACCGGCGAGGTCGAACTCGACGGCCCAGGTGAGGATCGCGCCGAGCATGATGAGGATGATGCTTCCGGCGATGGTCATCAGATTTACCTCCTTGACACGAAGGAACCTCTATCCACATGTCGAAAAACAAACCAGTCGTACTGGTCGGGCTCATGGGCTCAGGCAAGTCGAGCGCCGGCCGGTTGATCGCGCAGGCGCTCGGGCTGCCGTTCAGCGACAGCGATCCGTTCCTTCAGGGGCGCTACGGCGGCACCGCCGCGCAGATCGCCGAACGCGAGGGAGCGGACGCGCTGCACCGGTACGAGGCCGACCACGTGCTGCACCAGTTGGCCGGCGAGCCGGAGGTCATCGCGGCGGCGGCCAGCACGGTCGAGTTCCCCGAGGTGCGCGCGGCGCTGGCCAAGGCGTTCGTGGTCTGGGTGGACGCCGCCGACGAGGTGCTGGCCCAGCGGATGAAGTCGAGCAGCCACCGCCCCGACTACGGCCCCGCCGTCATGCGGGCCCGGCGCGAGCCGTTCTTCCGGGAGGTCGCGGACCTGAGGTGCGACGTCGGCGAGCTGACCCCCGAGCAGGTGCGGGACGCGACGCTGCGGGAAATGGGTTTGCCCGAAGGCGATCGGCCCTGATAGCCAAAGGGGATGTTCGCCGAGAAGCCCACCCTGACGGGTGACCGCGTGACCCTCTGCCCGGTCGGCCCGGAGCATGTCGACGGCCTCTTCGAGCTGGTCTCCGACCCCGAGGTGGGCCGCCTGACGGGCTCGCACGGCGAGATCGACCGCGGAGCCGCCCACCAGTGGTACGCCACCAGGAAGGACCACGCCGACCGGCTCGACCTGGCCATCATGGCCGCCGGCGAATACGTCGGCGAGATCGTGCTCAACGAGCTCGACCAGCACAACCTCGCCTGCAACCTCCGCATAGCCCTCATCGGCGAGCGCGCCTTCGGCAAGGGCTACGGCACCGAGGCCATCGAGCTGGTCCTCGACCACGCCTTCGCCACGACGCCGCTGCACCGCATCAGGCTGGGCGTCTACGCCTTCAACGAGCGGGCGCGGCACGTCTACAAGAAGGTCGGCTTCGTCGAGGAGGGCGTCGAACGCGACGCTCTGCTGTGGGACGGCGAATGGCACGACGCGGTGCTCATGTCGGTGCTCCGGCACGAATGGCCGGCAAGATCCGGAAGCCTGGCATAATGATCATGACGCATGGGTCCCCCGAGGCGCGCGGGGGACCTGTGGCGTCTTTGGGACAACCATTGGGCAGTGGCGTGCATCTAAGCATCAGTGACGATGCGCTTGGTGCCAGGTGACCCCGAGAGGCTCGGCGGCTTCTGGCCGGCGGCCAGACTCGGCGCGGGCGGGCGCGGCGTGGTTTACGACGCCTACGACGACGAGGGCCGCCGCTTCGCGGTGACGGTGCCGCGTGGCCAGGTCGGTCGCCGGTTCGAGCGGGTCACCTGCCCCCATCTGGCGGAGGTGGTCGCCGTCGGCGACGACGAGGGCGTGCCGTACGTGGTGAGCGAATACGTGGACGGACCTGACCTGCGGCGCGCGGTCGAGCTGCACGGGCCCTACGCGGGCGACGAGCTGGTCGCGCTGGCCGGCGCGCTGGCGTCGGCGCTGAGCGCGCTGCACGAGGCGGGTCTGACGCACCGGGGGCTCAATCCGGAGAGCGTGCTGCTGGCCGCCGACGGGCCCAAGGTGATCGAGCTGGGCGTGCCGGCCGGCGGCACGTACACGTACACGGCTCCCGAGGTCCTGACCGGGCGCGACTCGGGGGCGGCGGCCGACGTGTTCGCGTGGGGCGCCGTGGTGCTGTTCGCGGCCACCGGGGACGATCCGTTCAGCGGGACGAGCCTGGGCGGGGTCATGCACCGGCTGCTGACCGTCGACCCCGACCTCGGCGTGCTGCCGGAGCCGCTGCGCGAGCTGGTCGGGCGCGCCCTGGCCAAGGATCCCGCCGACCGGCCCGCCGCGCCGGAGCTGTGGGTCGAGAGCCCGGCCGACGTGCGGCCGCCCGAGGGGCACGCCGGGCCGCGCTCGCTGGGCGAGGTGGCCGAGGAGGTCTACCTCGCGCTCACGCCGCGGCAGCAGGCGGAGGTGCCGGGGCTGCTGCTGCGCCTGCTCGACGGCGACAGCCCGCACGACGAGGGCGACGTGCTCGGCCCGCTCATGGAGGCGGGTCTCCTGGTACGCCGCAGCGTCCGCGTGGCCCCGACCGAGACGCCCGTGGGCAAGCTCGTCGCGGTCAGCGACCAGCGGGTGGCCCCGGCCAGCGCGGCCCTCTACCGGGCCTGGCCCCGGCTGCGCGCCTGGGTCGAGGACGAGCGCGAGAGCATGCACGTGCACCGGGAGATCCGCGACGCCGCCAGGAACTGGTCGGAGCACCGGCGCGGCAGGAGCCACCTCTTCCGCGGCCAGGCGCTCGACACGGCGCTCGCCTGGGCCGCGACCAAGCGCCGCCATCTACGCCTCAACCAGCTCGAACGCGACTTCGTCAACGACAGCGTGACCCTGTCCAAGCAGCGCAGGAGGCTGCTCACACCCGCGCTGGCGGCGCTGGCCGCCGTGCTGGCCATCGCCGTGACGCTGTCCGTGGTGTCCGTGCACGGGCAGAACCAGCTGCGCGGGCAGCTCGTCGAGGCCAACGCGCGGGCCGTGGCCGCCAGGGCGGAGGCGCTGCGGTCGTCCGATCCGCGTACGGCGATGCGGCTGAGCGTGGCGGCCTGGAAGCTGTCGCCGGTGTTCGAGGCGCGGGCGGCGCTGCAGGCCTCGCTGGTGCAGCCGGAGCTGGGGGTGTTCACCGACCCCGCCGCCGACCTGCGGGCGCGTTACGTGCTGCGCGGCGACCAACTGGTCAAATGGGGCACGGGTACGGTCGCCGTCTGGGACCTGGCCGGCGGGCAGCGGCTCGGCTCGTACTCGCTGCCGGCGGGGAGCGTGCTGAGCGACGACGGGAGGTTCGCGGAGGCGGCCGACGGCCGGCCGTTCGAGGTGTCCACGGGGCGCGCGCCCTTAGAGCCGGTCACCTACGCGATCGGCCAGGGCAACAGGACCAGGGTCTACCAGGGCGGGCGGCTGCTGTTCGACGTCGCCGACCGCCAGGTGGCGCTCTCCGCCGACGGGACCAGGGCCGCCTTCTCCAGCCTGAGCGGGCGGGTCGATCTGTGGGAGCTGGCAGGGCGGACCAAGACCGGCACCGTCTCCGTCCAGCCGCCCACCGGCGCGGACGCGGCGGCGCCCGCCCTGGCGTTCAGCCCCGACGGGGCGACGCTGGCCGTGGCCGGGCGCGACGGGATCACGCTCGTGGCGGCCAGACCCCCGAGCCCCGTCATCCCCAAGCGGGCGACCACGCCGAACCCCACGGCGTCCGGAACACCCGAGATGTTCCGGGCGGAGGGGCGCATGGCCCGGGAGTCCGTGCGCGGCATCGAGGTGGTCGGGGCCGACGCCCTGGGGCACACCTCGGCCGACCCGCCCGCCTTCAGCCCCGACGGACGCCTGCTCGCGCTGCCGGGCGACGGCGAGGTCCGGGTCTGGAACGTCGCCGAACGCCGCCTCGCGGGCGCCTACCCCCTCCGAAACCCCGAGCGCGGCCTGGCCTTCTCCGCCGACGGCCGCTCGCTGCGCTACCTGAGCGGCACCGGCTCCGTGGTCTCGCTCGACGTCTCGGGGCTGCCCGTGCCGTCCGAGGACGCCCCCTCCGCCGCCTTCTCCGGCAACGGGCGGGTCGCCGCCAAGGAGGTCGGCGACTCCATCGAGCTCACCGACACCGTGGAGCGCAAGCAGCTCGGCCGCATCGCCGCCGCCGGCGATCTGGCCTTCGACGCCGACGGCCGGCTGCTCGCCGTCGCAGGCGACCCCGTGACCGTGTGGGAGGTGACCAGCAGCCGCCGGGTCGCCGCCATCGACGCGGGCGGCGACGTGCTCGCCGTGGCCCTCTCCCCCGCCGGCGACACGCTGGCCACCGCGCGGGGCAGGACCCTGGAGACGTGGGACGTGCGCAAGGGGCGGCGCATCAAGGCGTACGAGGGCGCGGGCGACCTGGCGATGGCCTTCAGCCCCGACGGCTCGACGCTGGCCGCCGGCGCCAAGCTCCTCGACCTGCGCACCGGCGCGATCACCCCGCTGGTCCTCGACCGGTCCGCCGACGCCGGCGAGGACCCGCCGGCGCCGACCGCGCTCGCCTTCTCGCCCGACGGGCGCACGCTGGCGTTCGGGCTGGAGGGCGGGCACGTGCTCCTCTGGGACCTGCGCAAGGGGAAGGCGCGGGGCACCATCCAGACGGGGACGGCCCCGGTGGACGAGCTCCGCTTCTCCCCCGGTGGCGACCTGCTGGCCATCGACGCCGCCCGTACCTCGCTCTGGGACGCGGGCACGATGCGGGAGGTCGGCCAGGCGGGCTCGTGGGCCGCCGGACCGGCCTTCACCCAGGACGGCAAGCGGCTGCGCGGCGTCGGGCCGGACGGCACCGTACGCGAGAGCCCGGTCGATCCCGGGCTGGCGGCGCAGGCGGTGTGCGCCAGGGCGGGCGGGTCGCTGAGCAAGGCGGAGTGGACCCGGCTGATCCCGGAGAGCGGATACCAGAAGATCTGCTAGTCGCTCGCGTAGGTCTTGACCACCTTGCCCTGGAGGTTGGCGACCAGGTAGCCCGAGCTGTACTCGTCGGACGCGTAGACGAGCAGCACCTGGCGCGGGGTGGCGAACGCGTAGTCGGGGTCCACGATCAGGTACCGCGAGGTCGGCTTGGCGACGCCGAGGTCCTTGTTCGCCTTCTTGAACAGGGCGGGGAGGGCGTCCCAGTTGTACTTCTGCAGGTCCACGAAAGGCTTGCCGCTCATCTTGCCGCCGGCGCTCGAGCGGGTGATCTCGCCGTCGCGGTAGAAGTAGGTGTCGTAGACGGCCTTGTTGGCCTTGGTCGGTGCCTCGATCGAGGCGTACGTGGGGTACACCGTCATCCTGACGACCTTGGTGCCGCCGAGCTCGTTCTTGATCTTGGCGATCAGGGCCCGCATTCCCGCAGGGGTGTGCAGGTTGCCGGGTGTGGCGGGCGTGCTGTCGCGCGGGGACTCGGGATCGGTGCGCTCCACCTCGGAGGAGTCCTCCGAGGTGGAGCGGACCGACGGGTCCTTCCTCGTAGTGCTCCTCGACGCGGAGGGGATCAGCTGCCACACCAGTACGCCCGCCACCGTGACCGCGACGGCCGACGTCACGATGCCCACGGTGAGGCCCCCGCCGCCGCGGCGGCGGCCGTGCACGGTGGTCGCCTTCGGGATCGGCGCCGGACCCCACGGGGGCTGCTGCGGCGCGTGCCCGTACCCGGGCGGCATCGTCTGCCCGCCCATCGGCGGCCCTGGGCGACCGGCCATGGGCGGCACCGTGTGGGCGGCATGCGGCCCGGGCGTCCCGGGGCCCGTCGCGTGACCCATCCCAGGGCCCGTCGCGTGACCCATCCCAGGGCCCGTCGCGTGACCCATCCCGGGACCTGTCGCGTGACCCATCCCGGGACCTGTCGCGTGACCCATTCCGGGGCCCATCGCGGGGCCCGCCGGGGCGGGGCCCTGGGCGTGCGGGCCCGGCATCGCCGGGGCAGGGGTGGGGGGCATCGGGGGCGGGGCCGCGCCGGGGTCGGCGGCCGAGGCCAGCATGCGGTCGAGGGTCTCGGCGTCGGGGCGGCCCGCCGGGTCGCGCCTGAGCAGCGCGCTCAGCACGGGGGTGAGCGCCCCGGCGCGCTCCGGCGGCGGCACCTCCTGGTTGAGCACCGCGGCCAGGGTCGCCAGCGTGGTGCTCCTGCGCAGCGGGTGCCGGCCCTCCACCGCCACGTACAACATCATGCCGAGCGACCAGAAGTCGGAGGCCGGGTCGCCCTCGACGCCGTTGATGCGCTCGGGCGCCATGTACTCGGGCGAGCCGATGAACGACCCGGTGGCCGTGAGGCTCGTGGACTCGCGTACCGCCGCGATGCCGAAGTCGGTGAGCACCGACCGGCCGTCCTCGCGTAACAGGACGTTGGCGGGTTTGACGTCGCGGTGCTGGATGCCGACGGCGTGCGCGGCCCGCAGCGCGGACAGGACCTCCCTGCCCAGGCGCGCCACCTCCTGCGGCGACATGGGCCCGCGCTGGATGCGGTCCTGGAGGGAGCCGCCCGTGACCAGCTCCATGACGATCCACGGGTAGCCCTGCTCGCCGGGGTCGACGATGTGGTGGATGGTGGCCACGTGCGGGTGGTTCAGCCGGGCCAGGGCGCGGGCCTCGCGCAGCACCCTGGCCCGCAGCTCGCGGGCGCCCGCCGGGTCGTGCTCGTCCATGGAGGGGTCGGGCGGGCGTACCTCCTTGAGCGCGACCTCGCGGTGCAGGGCCACGTCCCAGGCCCGCCACACCAGGCCCATGCCCCCGCCGCCGAGCCGCTCGTTGAGCTCGAAACGGCCGTCGATCACCCGTTTGTGCATGCAGAGCAGCGTAGGGCCGACCCGCTGCCCGCGCCATCGGACCCCGGCAGTACGGGCATCACGCGCTTATCGCCAGCGACCCCGCTTCGACGCCGTACCGGAAGGGCAGGCCCTGGGCGTATCTGGACAGCTCGTCGAGCGCCTGGTGGGCCAGACGGGACAGCTCGCCGCCGAGCGACCCGGCGATGTGCGGGGTGAGCAGGACGTTCGGGAGGTCGAAGAGGGGCGAGTCGGCGGGCAGCGGGTCGGGCTCGGTCACGTCGATCACCGCGTACAGCCGTCCACTCGCCAGCTCGGCGACGAGCGCGTCCTGGTCGACGAGCGCGCCCCTGGCCGTGTTGATCAGCGTGGCGCCGTCGCGCATGCGGGCGAGGCGGGCCGCGTCGATGAGGTGCCTGGTCTCCGGGAGCGAGGGCGCGTGCAGGCTGACCACGTCGCACCGCTCGATCAGCTCGTCCAGCCCGACGTGCGGCACGCCCAGGTCCTCCGTCAGGTACGGGTCCGCCACGAGCACGTCGAGCTCGAACGGCCGCAGCAGCTCGATCACCCGGCGGCCGATCCTGGAGGCCCCGACGATGCCGACCGTGCGCCGGTAGTTGCCGAACCCGGGGAAGCGACTGTCCGCGTCGATCCGCGCCCGTTGCTCGCGGTAGAGCGCGGCGATGTCGAGCACGCGCTTGTTGGCGAACAGGATCGAGGCCAGCGTGAACTCGGCCACCGGCTCGGCGTTGGCCGCCGCGGCGGACGACACGACGATGCCGCGCTCCCAGCACGCCTCGGTGACGTGGTGCTTCACGGTGCCGGCGGCGTGCACGATCGCGCGCAGCCTGGGCGCCCTGGCCAGCACGTCCCCGGTGACGGGCGGGCACCACCAGCTCGTGTAGAGCACCTCCGCACCGGTCAGCGCCTCGGCCACGGCGGGATCGGCGAAGTCCTCGGCCACCAGGCCGGGGTCCACGTCGGCGATGCCGACCAGGCGGTCGCGCACCTCGCCGGTGAAGAGCCGGGCCGCCACCGGTCGCCCCATGGCCAGCAGCGTCTTCGGCCGTGATTCGCTCATATCGCTCCCCCCGCAATCAATACGATCGAATCGATCATAACGAAGGGGGACCGGACGACTCCCGGGGCCTGAGCTCGGGCAGCAGCGCCACGTGGCGGCCGACCGGGGCGGCGCCCGCGGCGAGTCGGGCGATCAGCAGGTCCACCGCGCAGCGCCCGACCTCCTCCTTCGGCGGCGCCACGGCGGTGAGCGAGGGCGAGCAGAACGCGGCCACCTCGTCGTCGTAGGCGACCAGCGACACCTCGCCCGGGATGTCCACACCCGCCGCGACCAGGTGCCTGACCAGCGTGAGCGCGTCCTCGTCGTTGTGCACGAGCAGGCCCGTCACGCCCCGGTCGCGCACCAGGCGCAGCACGCCCGCCACGAGCTCGTCGGTGCGGTCGCGGTCGATGACGATCTCCGCGGGGGTGTCCAGGCCCAGCGCCGAGGCGGCCGCCAGCAGGCCCGCCCGGATCCCCGGCGTGGTCGGGCTGGGGAAGGCGACGAGCGCGAGCCCGCAGTGGCCCAGCTCGGCCAGGTGGCGTACGGCGAGGTAGGCGCCGTGGGCGTGGTCGGAGGCGACCGCGTCGAGCGTGGCGGCCGGGCCCGCGGGCTCGGCCCGGCGCTCCACGAGCACGGCCGGGACGCTCAGCCCGGCCAGCCACTCCACGTGGGAGCCGTCGGGCTGCCTGCTCGGGGTGAGCAGCAGGCCCTCCGCGCCGCCCTTGACGAGCTGGCGCACCTGGGCGCGGTCCTCGGCGTCCTCGTACCGGGAGATGCCGAGCACGAGCCGCGCCCCCGCCCTGGCCGCCTGCTCCTGGGCGCCCTTGATCACGGCCGGGTAGTAGTAGTGCGCGGTCGGGACCAGCATGCCGATGGTCAGCCCGCCGGCCCGCGGGGCGGGGGCCTCGGCGGGCAGCGTGACGCCGCCGTGCACCCTGGTGAGCAGGCCCTGGGCGGCCAGGTGCTCGACGTCCCTGCGCAGGGTGACGGCGGAGACGCCCAGCGCCTCGGCCAGGTCGGCCACCCGGGCCGAGCCGCGGTCGCGGACCTGGCGGAGGATGAGCCTGTGGCGCTGCTCGACGGACATGCCTCGATCCTATGCCTTTCGAAATGATCGTTTTAGTTTCGTTCGATCAATTGCCATTGAGGACCGGAACAGACCTCATCAACCCCTACCTTTGACCCATGGACCCCCTCATCAGCCGCAGGGCGCTCAACCGGGCCACGCTCGACCGCCAGCACCTGCTGCGCCGCACCGACAACTCCGTGGTCGAGGTCGTGGAGCGCCTCGGCGGGCTCCAGGCGCAGACCCCGCACACCTGGTACACCGGCCTGTGGAACCGGGTGGAGGGCTTCAAACCCGCCGACGCCGCCGACCTGCTGCTCTCGCGCGAGCTCGTACGCATCGCGCTGCAGCGCGGCACGATCCACCTCGTCTCCGCCCGCGATTGCCTGGCCATCCGGCCGCTGCTGCAGCCCGCCATCGGGCGCATGACCACGTCGACGTTCGGCAAGCGGTGGCAAGGGGTCGACCTGGACGAGCTGGCCGCGGTCGGGCGGGAGCTGCTGGAGGAGCGGCCCATGACGTTCGCGGAGCTGGGCCGGAAACTGGCCGAGCGGTGGCCGGCGAACGATCCGCACGCGCTCGGCCAGGGCGTGCGGTGGCTGGTGCCGCTCGTACAGGTGCCGCCCAGGGGCGTGTGGGGCAAGAGCGGGCCCATCGCGCACACGAGCGCCGAGTCCTGGCTGGGCTTCGAGGTGCCGGCGATGACGCCGGCCGAGCTGGTGCGGCGCTATCTCGCGGCGTTCGGGCCGGCGTCGGTGATGGACGTGCAGACGTGGTCCGGGCTGACGCGGCTGGGCGAGGTGGTGGACTCGCTCGACCTGGTCCGCTTCAGGGACGAGGCCGGCCGGACCCTGTACGACCTGCCCGACGCCGTACGACCCTGCGAGGACACCCCGGCGCCGGTGCGGCTGATGTACGACTTCGACAACCTGTTCCTGTCGTACGCCGACCGCTCCCGGGCCATCTCCGACACGGGAGCGACCGCCCTCCAGGGCTTCATGGGCACGAACGTGGTGCCGCGCGTCATCCTGGTGGACGGCTTCACCGCCGGGGACTGGACGGTGGCCCGCGCCAAGGGCACCTCCACGCTCACCATCCACCGGTGGATGCCGATCCCGGTCCTGGAGGAGGTCGAGGAGGAGGCACGGAGGCTGCTGGAGTTCCTGGCGCCGGGCGACAAACACGAAATCACGGTCTCCGACGGTCCTTCCAAACCCTGACACGGCCGTGCACCGGGGGGAACGGCACGGTCTTCGCCGGACAGCGCTTCGCGCATTGGAGCTCAGGCTGTGAGATCGGGGGGCGCGGCCCCCCAAACCCCCGCTCAAAGCCGCTTCGCCGATTCGTCAGGCGATCAAGTCTTGCCGAGTCGTCAGCCCGCATGCCAGGAATGCGACCTTGTCGGCCGAGTCACGAGAGCCGATGCGAAGAGCGTCTTCTCGATCGCCTACGAACCCCAGGGAATTACGCTTGCCCCCCAGGCGCGGAAGGCCTGGCGCACTGAGCCGCGGTCTAGGGAGCGTACGGGTCCACCAGGGGTGACGGGGTCCGGGCCACCTCCAGCACCTCCTCGGGGAAGGCCGGCCCGGTGGTGTAGAAGCGAGTACGGGTCTTACCGACTGGGGTGAGCAGTTGGGCGGTGACCAGGTCGCGTAGGTCGCGTTGGGCTTGTTGAACGCTGAGGCCTTCGGCGCTCTCGTAGCGAGTGCGGCGGACGCGTCCGGATGTCGCAGCATCGTGCAGCGCGGTCACCACGCGTTCGTCGAGCCGCCGTTGCCGGGCGAACTCCTCCAACAGCACCCAAACCCGATTCGAGCGCTCAAGGCGCGCTTTTACCGTTTGTCCCTGCTGGTGGTAGGCGGTGAGGTTGAAACGGATCCAGTCGGAAACGTCCTGGTCCGGACGATAGGTCGCGCCGCGCCGGGCGAGCACAGCGTAGTACTCCCAGGTGTTGCCCGGCCTGCCCAGCCATGCCTCGATGGAGGAGAACTCCGGCGCGAGCACCCCGTCCCTGGCGATGATCAGGGTCTGCAGTGAGCGTGACATCCGTCCGTTGCCGTCGGCCCAGGGGTGGATCGAGACCAGGTGCAGGTGCGCCATGGCTGCTCTGATGAGCGGGTGATCGCCGTTGTCGGTGTTGAGCCAGTCGCAGAACTCGCGCATCAGGCTGGGTACGTCCAGCGCCTCAGGAGCCGTGTAGGCGGCGATGCTCGGATCACGGACGTCGGTGACGTAGACGGGACCCTTGCGCCACTGCCCGGCGGGTTTGCGCATGGTGTGGCGATGGCCCTGGAGCATCCAGTGGAGCGCGTTGAGGAAGCCCGCGCTGTAGCAAAAGTCCTCGACGTCGTGGAGAGTGTGGATGTAGGTCATCATTCGCTGGTAGGCGAGGGTCTCTTCGCGGTTCTCTTCCGAGACATCCACGTCCCTCTCACCCTCCATGAGGTCTTCCACGTCGATGGTGGAGACCTTGAAGCCTTCGATGGAGTTGGAGGCGGCAACTGCGTCGGCGGTCAGAAACTTCCGGAGCCCAGTGGTCCACTTGGCGGGTGTGGCGCGAACCTGATGATGCAACGCACGTCGGGCCGCCTCGATCTCCTCGAGGACCCGGCCGTCTTCCGCGGCGAGAGACGGCGTGGCATACAGCATGCTTCCATAATAGATTGACGCAATCATTGCGTCAATCTATTAGCCATACGGCAACGCCACGGCGGGCGGCGCGGCCACCAGGACGAGCAGAGCAGCCGGCCGGGAGGGCACCCGGGCGGGAAACCATCACCCCGGCGTAGGCCCCGCCGGGGTGACACCAGGGCCGTTCCGGGGGCCTGACCTTTACCTTTGGGCTCGTAAGAGAGACCCTCGAAGTAGGGAGGTGTCTTCCCATGGAGTACAAACAGTGGAACATACAGATCTGGATCAGTGAGGACGACGAGGACGCCGTGACCACGGCCACGGCGGTGCTGTTCACCGCGGACGGAAAACGTCACGAGAGCGTGGCGCACGCCCGACGCAATCCCACCGACCGCCCGGTGCCCGGGATCGGGGACGAGCTGGCCGCTGGGCGGGCCCTGTCCAACCTGGCCTCGAAGTTGATCGAGGACGGCGCGGACGACGTGGCCCAGCTGGCCGGTACGGCATAGTTCAGAGCAGCCCGGCGGCAGCCAGGAGCTTGCCGATCCGGCCTACCTCGTCGTCATTGAGCGGAACCTGCGGGAGCGCGGTGATCGGGCAGTCGATGACACCGCGTAGGTGAAGCGCAGCTTTGAAGGCTCCGAGGCCCGACGAGCTGCCGCCCATGCGTGAGCCGCCTACACGGACTATCTCGAACAGCCTGACCAGGCGCTCCTGCTCCGCTCTTGCCGCCTGCCAGTCGCCCCGGGCGGCACACTGGTAGAGCTCGACGTATCCCTGCGGGTCCACGTTGCCCAGGCCGGGCACCACGCCGTCCGCGCCCATCCACAGCGCCGAGTCCACGGTCACCTCGGACCCCGTGAGCACGCTGAAGGGCGCCTCGCGGCCCAGGATGACCTGGCGCAGGCCGCCGTCGTCGCCGCTGGAGTCCTTCACTCCGGCCAGCGCGCCCTCGGTGGCCAGGCCGAGCAGGAGTTCGGCGCTCAGCTTCGTGTGCACGGAAACCGGCAGGTCGTACGCGTAGACCGGCAGCCCGCCCCGCGCGGCGATGGTCCGGAAGTGGGTGCGGATCTCGTCCGGATGGGTACGCGTGTAGAACGGCGCGGTCGCCACCAGCCCCGACACCCCCGCCTCGGCCGCGACCCGCACGTGTTCGAGCACGCGTGGCGTCGTCATGTCGATCACCCCGGCCAGCACCGGCACCTGCCCGCCCACGTGGCCGACCACGGTGTCCAGCACCACCCGGCGCTGCGCGTCCGTCAGGTACGCCACCTCCGACGACGACCCCAGCACGAACAGCGCGTCCACGCCCCCCGCCACCAGGTGGTCGACCAACCGGACCAGCGAGGCGGCGTCCACCTCGTAGTCAGGGGTCAACGGGGTGCAAACCGGGGGAATGACGCCGGTCAAAGTCATGCGCGCTCCTGGATCAGCTCTACATCAGTTGCTCCCGCCGCCACCGGGTGGTGGCAGTGGAAGAGGTGGTCGCCTTCGGTCTGCGCCGCGGACCGGTCCTCCGCACGGAGGTGGTCGCCTTCGGTCTGCGCCGCCGGCCAGTCCTCCGCACAAAGGTGGTCTGCCCGCCAGCACCGGGTGCGGAACGGGCAGCCGCTCGGCGGTCTGGTGGCGGAGGGCACCACGCCCACGAGCGGGATCGGGTTGATCGGCGAGATCAGGCCCGGGGTCGCGGAGAACAGGGCCCGCGTGTACGGGTGGCGGGCGCCCATCGGCACGGCCCGCGCGGGCGCCTGCTCGACGATCCTGCCGAGGTACATGGTGACCACGCGGTCGCTCATCCTGCGTACCGTCTGGATGTCGTGCGAGACGAACACCAGCGCGAGCCCGAGCCGTTCCTTCAGGTCGAGCAGCAGGTTGAGGATCTGCGCGCGGACCGACACGTCGAGCGCGCTGGTGGGCTCGTCGGCCACGACCAGGTCGGGTTCGAGCGCGAGCGCCCTGGCCACGGCCACGCGCTGGCGCTGCCCGCCGGAGAGCTGGCTGGGCAGCGCGTCGGCGGCGCTCGCGGGCAGGCCCACCAGGTCGAGCAGTTCGCGTACGCGGGCGTCGCGCTGGGCGGGGGTGCCGCGGCGGTGCACGTTGAGCGGGTCGCGCAGCACCTGCCTGACGGGCAGGCGCCGGTTGAGCGCCGTGGACGGGTCCTGGAAGATCATCCCGACGCTGGAGCCGATCAGCGCGCGCCGCTCGCCCTCCTTCAGCGCCCACAGGTCCTTGCCGCGGAAGGTCACGCTGCCCTGGGTGGGCTGTTGCAGGCCGACCAGCACCCTGGCCAGCGTGGACTTGCCGCAGCCCGACTCCCCCACGACCCCGACCGTCTCGCCGGCGCTCACCGTGAGGTCCGCCGCGGTCAGCGCGTGGACGCGGTCGCGCGAGAACAGGCCGCCCGAGCGGGCCTTGTGCACGACGTGCACGTCCTTCAGCTCAAGCATGCTGCTCACTTCCTACGAGCGCCGGATGATGGCAGGCCACCGCGTGCGTGGTGTCCCCCGTCAGCACCGGAGCCTCGGTACGGCACACGTCCGTGGCCATGGGGCACCGGTCGGCGAACCGGCAGCCGGGCGGGAAGTCGGCCGGGGCGGGCACCACGCCGGGGATCTGCGTGAGCCGCTCGGCCCCCGACTCCAGCGACAGCACCGAGCCCAGCAGGCCGCGGGCGTAGTGGTGGGCGGGCGCGCCGACCAGGGTCGCCGTGACGCCGGTCTCGACGATCTGGCCGCCGTACATGACGACCACGCGGTCGGTGACGTCGGCGACCAGCGCGAGGTCGTGCGAGACGAGAATCAGCGCGAACCCCAGCTCCTCGCGCAGCTTCAGCAGCAGCTCGATGACCTGCGCCTGGACGGTCACGTCGAGCGCGGTGGTGGGCTCGTCGGCGACGATCAGCTTCGGGTCGCGCGACAGCGCCATCGCGATCAGCACCCGCTGCCGCTGGCCGCCCGACAGCTCGTGCGGGTAGGCGGACAGGGTGCGGCGGGCGTCGAGGCCGACGAGTTCGAGCAGTTCGGTGGGGGTGCGCCGGCCGCCGCGGCGGGTGAGCTGCTTGATCTGGGCCTTGATGGTCATGGCCGGGTTCAGGGACGAGAGGGCGTCCTGGTAGATCATCGCCATCTCGTGGCCGAGCAGGCGGCGACGGGCGCGGCGCGACTCCGCGAGCAGTTCGCGCTGGTCGAAGCGGACGTGCCCGCTGACGCGGGCGCTGCGCGGCTGCAGGCCCATGATGGTCAGCGCGGTCAGCGACTTGCCGCAGCCCGACTCGCCGACCAGCCCGAGCACCTCGCCCGGGTGCACCTCGAAGCCGATGCCGTCCACGATGTCCACACCGTCCGCGAAGCCGATCCGCAGCCGTTCCACCGAGAGGATCGGTGGCCCCTGCGGGAGCGGGCGGGCGCGTTCGGCCAGCCTGCGGGCGGCCTCGGCCAGCCCGGGGAGCTCGACGACCTCGCCGGAGCCGGGCCTGGCCCGCTCGAACGCGTCGTCCTTCTTCGGGACGGCACTGCGGGCGGCGGGCGCGGCCCAGGCGTCGGAGATGCCCTCCGAGAGGATGTTGAGCGCGAGCACGGTCAGCAGGATCAGCAGGCCCGGGAAGACGGTGGCCCACCAGCCGCCGAGCAGCACCATGTTCTTGCCGTCGGCGATGACGCTGCCCCAGGAGGGGTTCGGCGGGCGCACGCCGGCGCCGATGAACGACAGCGACGCCTCGAACACGATCGCGTCGGCCACCATCACCGTGCAGAAGACCAGCACGGGCGCGGCGCAGTTGATCGCGACGTGCTTGACGACGATGTACGGCGTGCGCGCCCCGATGATCCGCTCGGCCGCCACGTAGTCCTCGCCGTACTGGGCGATCACGTTGGCCCGCACGACCCTGGCCACGGACGGCATGTAGAGGAAGGCCATGGCCATGACCAGCACCGGGATGCTGCCGCCGAACACCGCCACCAGCACGGCCGCCAGCGCGATGCCGGGGAAGGCCATGACGACGTCGAGCAGGCGCATGATGGTCTCGTCCACGGCCCGGCGCGAGGTGGCCGCGATCGCGCCGACGACCGCCCCGGCCACCAGGGCGAGCGCGGTCGCGCCGAGGCCGATGATCAGCGACCAGCGGGCCCCGTACAGGAGCCTGGACAGGATGTCGCGGTTGGCGCTGTCGAGGCCCATCCAGTGCGCGGCCGACGGGCCGCCGCCGGTGGCCTCCTGGAAGTACGGCGAGTTCGGCGCGATCCACGGCGCCAGCAGCGCGGCCAGCACGACCACGGCCACGATGCCGACCGCCACCCACGACAGGGGCTTGAGGCGGCGCAGAGTCATGCCCGGCCCCTTCTTCGGCACGGACAGCCGTTCCGTCAGTCCACGTCTCATGCGGCGCTCCTGAGGCGGGGGTTGACCAGCAGGTAGAGGACGTCCACGACCAGGTTGACGACCATGAAGCCGACCGCGATGGTCAGCACCACGCCCTGGACGACGGCCGGGTCGCCGTCGCGCACGGCGTTGATCATGAGCTGGCCCATGCCGGGCAGGCCGTAGATGGTCTCGATGACGACGGTGCCGCCGATCAGGTATCCGATGCGCAGGCCGAGCACGGTGAGCGGGGTGATCAGGGCGTTGCGCAGCACGTTCCTGCCGACGACCACGATCGGCGGCAGGCCGCTGCCGATCGCGGTGCGCACGTAGTCGCGGTCCAGCTCCTCCACCATCGAGGTGCGGATGATGCGGGTGAGCTGGGCCGCGATCGGCAGCGACAGCGACAGCGCGGGCAGCGTCATCGACTGCAGCCAGCCCGCCGTGGAGTCGGCCGGGTTGATGTAGCCGCCCGTCGGGAACAGGCCCTCGCCGACGGCCAGGTACTGGATCATCAGCAGCGCCAGCCAGAACGACGGCGCCGCCACCCCGACCAGCGACACTACGCGGATCACCTGGTCCGGCCAGCGGTCGCGGTACAGCGCCGCGGTGACGCCGAACACCAGCGACAGCACCACCGCGGCGGCCAGGCCCAGGAACGTGAGCTGCAGCGTCAGCGGCAGCGCGGTCGAGATGGACTCCAGCACCGGCTTCTTGGTGAGCACGCTGGTGCCCATGTCGCCCTGGGCCAGGTCCGCGACGAAGCGGACATAGCGCAGGGGCAACGGGTCCAGCAGGCCGTTCTCGAGCTGGAACTGGTGGATCTGCTCGGGGGTCGGGTTCGCGCCCTGGAAGTACGCGTACTCCGGCTTGCTGTTGGAGAAGCGCATCACGATGAACACGAACGCGACCACGCCGAGCAGCAGCGGGATCAGCATGAGGAGCCGCCGGAGCAGCATCCTGGCGACGAGCGTCATGTCCTCTTGGCCTGCAGCAGGTTGATGCCGGGGTAGGGCTGGGCGCGGATGCCCGACAGCTTCTTCGGGTCCCAGGCGGTCATCAGCTCGTTGTGGACGACGGGGTAGAGGATGGCCTGCTCAGCCACAAAGTCCAGATATTTGTGGATAACTTCGGTCCTCTTGGCCTTGTCGGTTTCCTTGCTGGCCTCGTCCATCATCGCGAACAGCTTCTTGGCGTCCGCGGTGCCGTCCCAGTGGCTGTACTTCATCCACAGGCCGCCGGGCACGTAGTTGTAGTGCAGGATCAGGTCGGCGTCCATGCCGAACTGGTTGGGGTTCGAGGCGGCGGCGACCACCTGGTAGTCCTGGAACTGGTCCATCTTGGCGAACAGCGCGGCCGTGTCCTGCGGCTCCAGCGTGGTCTTGATGCCGATGGCCTCCCAGGAGGCGGCGATGGTGGGCAGGCAGTCCGCGATCCAGCTCACGTTCACGGCCATGAGGTTGATCGTGAGGTTCTTGACCCCGGCCTCGGCCAGCAGCGCCTTGGCCTTCTCGGGGTCGTAGTCGTAGACGACCGAGGCCCGCTTGTAGGCGGGGTTGCCCTCGTTGAGGAAGGAGCTGGAGGCCGTGCCGTGGCCCTTGAGCGCCACGTCGATCATCTTCTGCTTGTCGATCGCGTAGTGCAGGGCCTGGCGCACCCGTACGTCGTCGAAGGGCTTGGCGCCCGTGTTGAACATCAGGAACATGTGGTTCATGCCCTTGCCGCCCTCGACCGTCAGGCCCTGCTGCTTGAGCTGCTCGACGTTGGCGTACGGGATGTTGTCGGCGATCTGCGCCTCGGCCGAGCCACCGGAGATCTTGGCCACGCGGGCGGCGGCGTCCACGATCGTCAGCCAGTTCATCTTCTTGGCCGTGGCCGGGCGCGGCCCGTTGTAGCCGTCGAACGCCTCGAAGGCGGTGTTGGACTTGGGGTTGTGCGCGGTCTGCTTGTACGGCCCCGAGCCCATCGTCATGCCGCTCTTGGCCTTGTCCCACGCGCCCGCCTGGCTGAACACGTGCTTCGGCATGATCTTGGCGATGGTCAGCCTGGGCGCGGCGTCGGGGAAGGGGAACTTGAAGACCAGCTCGACGTTCCTGTCATCGACCTTCTTCACCTCCTGGAGCCAGGACTTGAAGAAGTTGCCGGTCAGGACGTTGTCGGGGCCCAGGATCCGCTCGAAGGTGAAGACCACGTCGTCGGCCGTGACCGGCTGGCCGTCGTGCCACTTGGCGCCGTCCCTGAGCGTGAACTTCCAGGAGGTCGCGTTCAGGTCGGTGGGCAGGGCGGTGGCCAGGGCCGGGTACGGCTCGCGCGTGATCGGGTCGGTGTCGAGCAGGCCCTCGTAGATGTGGCTGATCCCCGCCATCGCGAACGCCGACGCGGTCTGCGTCGGATCCCAGCTCTGGTCGTTGCCGTACCCGATGACGGCGGTGATCAGATCCTTGTTGGATCCGGCGCCGACCGATCCGGTCGAGGCCGGACCGCCGGAACACGCGGAGAGCGTCGCCGCGACGAACGCTGCCGCACCCGTAGCCCCGCTGTAACGCAGAAAGTCGCGGCGGCTGAACTCAGAGCTCACGGAATCCTCCTGGGACGTAGCACGTGGGACATCCCATGTCCTATCTTTGCCGTAACGTGGACGCTAGATGGTGCCACCGCTTGAGGTCAACAGAAGATTTCCGGAATGTTACATAGGGCGAAAGGAATTTCCATGGCCACAGTCCCGCGTCCGGCGCGGCCGAGCCGTGCCGTCGAGGCCCAGGAGGGCGTCAAGGACCTGATCGTCCGGCGTGGACTGGTGGCCGGCGACCCCCTGCCGACCGAGTCGGAGCTCATGGAGGAGCTGCGGGTCAGCCGCAACTCGGTCAGGGAGGCGCTCAAGGCCCTGCAGGCGGTCGGCATCGTGGACATCCGCCACGGCTTCGGCATGTTCGTGGGCCGGATGTCGCTGGCGGGGCTGGTGGACGAGCTGACCTTCCACAGCCGCATCACGCTGCAGAACGGCAAGAACCACCTGGCCAACCTGATCGAGATCCGCGAGATCCTGGAGAGCGGCCTCGTCGAGCGCCTCATCGAGCTGGGCCCCGAGGCCGACCTGACGCCGGTCGCCGACGTCATCGCCAGGATGGAGGCCGAGGCGCCGATCGGGCCGGTCTCCCCCGAGACCGACCGCCTCTTCCACGACCTCCTCTACCGCCCGCTCGGCAACCCGCTGGTGAGCCAGCTCCTGGGGGCGTTCTGGGACGTCTACTACCAGCTGCGCGACGAGCTGGGCGCGCCCGACGAGCCGCCGGGCGACGTGGTCAGGCGCCATCGCGACATCTACACGGCCGTGCTGGCCGGCGATCGGGGCGCGGCCGTGGCCGCCGTACACGCCCATTTCGAGGGGGTGCGCAACCGCGTGGCCAGGATCGGCGGCTAGTACGCGCTGAGCCGCTCCACGCGGGGATGCCAGCGCGTGCGCCACTCCCCGAACCACCGGGCGAACCAGGGGTGGGCGCCGGCCAGCGGCATGATGTAGGCCACGGTCTCCAGGTAGTAGCGCCGCTGGAACCGCCACGGCATCCGCTGCAGCTCCTGCACGTTGCTCACCCGGTCGGCCAGCTTCACGAACACCGCGTGCAGCGGCGCCTGCACGAGGGTGCTCAGGTAGTCGACCTTCGCGACCCCGCGCGGCTTGGTCACCCACCGCACGAGCTCGGCCACGCCGGCGCCGTACCTGCGCGCGATGTCCGCCTCGGTGCACGGCGTGTCCTCCAGCACGTCGTGCAGCACGATCGCCACGAGCACGTCCCGGTCGGTCAGCTCGGCGCCGACCACGGCCACCTCCAGCGCCTCGAGCAGATGCTCCACGTACGGGCGCCCGGTCGGCCGCTGCTGCACCCCGTGCTGCGCGCGGGCGAACGCCACCGCGTCACGCAGGGACTCCGTGGTCCCCGGCGGGAGCGCCTCGCTCAGGGGGCCTTCCGCCTGCGCCCAGGACGACCAGCTCGTGAAGATCTCCATCCCGCTCCTCTCGTCCCGCGTGTCCTAGGCTGAGAATATGGCCGAGATCGCCGTCGCCGACGGCTCGTGGACGTTCAACGGCGAGTTCCTGCGCATCGTCCCCGGAAGCGACAAGGGCGTGCACGAGCTGCGCAGGACGCTGGGCGAGATCGTGGTGCCGCTGGAGGCGATCGCGAGCATGGCGTTCGAGCCGTCGCGCAAGGGCGGCCACGTGCGGATGCGGCTGCGCAAAGGGGCCGACCCGCTCTCCGACGCGGTCGCGGGGCTGCTCGGCCCGCCCGCCGACCCGTACCGGCTGACCGTCCCCAAGAGCCGCGCCGGCGCGGCCGAATACTTCGCCGACGAGGTCCGCGACACCCTGCTCGTCTACCAGACGCCCACCGCCGCCTGCGAGGACTACCTCCTGGCCGGGCCCTCCGTGCCCGTCTCGGCCACGGCGGGCGACGGCACCGCGCTCTTCGACGGCGAGCGGGTGCGGCTGGAGTGGACCGGGTTCGCGAGCACGGAGAAGGAGAAGGCCGGGCCGCAGGAGTTCCCGCTGACGGACGTGACCGGCGTGGAGTGGAAGCCGCAGTCCGGCATGGGTTACGGCACGCTGCGGTTCCGCGTCAAGGGCGAGGGGGCCGCGCAGCCGCCGCAGAAGGACCTCCACTGCGTGTCGTGGGGCATCCAGCGCTTCGGCGGGACCACCGCCCTGGTCGCCGCGGCCGTGCTGGCCCGGCTCCCGAGGGAGGCCGAGCTCCCGCCTCCCCCGCCCGTCTCCGACGACGTGCACGACGCGGTCCTGCGCCGCCTGGGGGAGCTCGGGGAGCTGCACCGGTCCGGGGTGCTGACCGACGAGGAGTTCGCGGCGGCCAAGCAGGCCATGATCCGCCGCCTCCAGGAGACGTGACCCCGCCCGAGCGGGGCAAGATGTGGCCAGATGCCCAATATCGGAGGACCTAGAGTGACCCACGACGAAGAGAAGCTCCTGCGCCGCGCCATCGAGCTGGCCGCGGAGGCCCGTGCCGGCGGCAACCCGCCGTTCGGCTCGCTGCTGGCGGGCCCGGACGGCTCGATCCTGGTCGAGGAGCGCAACAGCTCGCTCACCGACCGCGACATCACCGCGCACCCGGAGCTGAAGCTGGCCCGCTGGGCCGCCCGCGAGCTCGACCCCGCGGCCGCGGCCACGACCACCATGTACACCAGCTGCCAGCCGTGCGGGATGTGCGCGGGGGCCATCGCCCGTTCGGGCCTGGGCCGCGTCGTCTACGCGCTGTCCGGCGATCAGCTCAACGGCCTCAAGCCGCCGGGCAGCGCCTTCGTGGACCCGCCCGTCGAAGGCCCGGCCCTGTACGACGAGGCGCGCGTACCCGTCGAGGGCTACTACGTCTGACCCTTCACGGTTCATCCGGCCACTCCGCCTCCGTGTCGTCGGAGGCGGAGAGGCGGGCGCCCCGGCCGGTGCGCCTCAGAGGCCGCGCAGGCGGGCCACGCCGTCGCGGCGGGCCTGGTCGGCCACCGCCGCGGCGACCGCGGGCACCACCCGGGGGTCGAACGGCTCCGGGATGATCCGCTCCGCCGACAGCTCCTCCTCGATCACGCTGGACAGGGCGTGCGCGGCGGCCATCTTCATGTTCTCGGTGATCTCCACGGCCCGTGCCGACAGGGCGCCCCTGAACACGCCGGGGAAGGCGAGCACGTTGTTGATCTGGTTGGGGAAGTCGCTGCGCCCGGTGGCCACGATGGCGGCGTGCTCCAGCGCGATCCCCGGGTGGATCTCCGGCTCGGGGTTGGACAGGGCGAACACGATGGAGCCCGGCGCCATCGACGCGATGGCCCGCTCGCTGATCGTCGAGCCCGACAGGCCGATGAAGACGTCCGCCCCGGCCATGGCCTCCTCGGTCGTGCCGGTGTGGCCCGACTGGTTCGTGCAGGTCGCGATCAGGGCCTTGTACGTGTTGAGGTCGCCACGGCCCTGGTGGATCACACCCTTGCTGTCGGACACGATGACCTCGGAGATGCCGGCCTTGAGCAGCATGCTCGTGACCGCGAGCCCGGAGGCGCCCGCGCCGGCCACGACGGCCCGCAGGTCCCACAGCCGCCGCCCGGTCAGCCGTGCCGCGTTACGCAGCGCGGCCAGCACCACGATCGCCGTGCCGTGCTGGTCGTCGTGGAAGACCGGGATGCCCAGCCGCTCCTTGAGCCGGCGCTCCACCTCGAAGCAGCGCGGGGCGCTGATGTCCTCGAGGTTGATGCCGCCGAAGGACGGGGCCATCCGGGCGATCGTCTCCACCAGCTCGTCGACGTCCGTGCAGTCGAGGCAGATGGGCACCGAGTCCACGCCCCCGAACTGCTTGAACAGCAGCGACTTGCCCTCCATGACCGGCATGGCCGCGGTGGGGCCGATGTCGCCGAGCCCGAGCACGGCGGTGCCGTCGGTGACCACGGCGACCACGTTGGACCGCCAGGTGTAGTCGTCGGCCAGCTCCGGCCGCTCGGCGATGGCCGTGCACACGCGGGCCACCCCCGGCGTGTACGCGAGCGACAGGTCGCCGGCGTCGCGCACCGGCACCGACGGGCGCGTCTCCAATTTGCCGCCCTCGTGCAGGCGGAAAGCCGGGTCCTGGTCGAGAAGCGTGGCGAGGCTGATGGCCGGCGCGGTGATTTCGGTCGTCATCCGGAGCTCCTAGAACCGCAGCATCCGGCCGGACGGGGTGCGTAAGTCAGGCACCTCGTTCCACACCGTGGTACGCGCCGGGCGCGCCTTTTTGAGCTGTGCACGTTTCATGACGTCCATGCCTTTCTGCGCGGCCCCGTCCGCTACGTCGATGTGATTAACAACACAACTCGAGTGTCACACGGGCGGCCATTCCCGGTTACCCCATGTCCCCCCTATATCGGAGCCACCCCCTGGTAAGAGGTACGAGGCAGTAGGGGTTGTCCGGGATAGGGGTCGGTCGGGAAATTCGAAGGACAGATACCTGCGAAAGGACAACGATGACGGTCCTGACCGCTTTTCCCACGGAAGCACCACTCGATCCGCGGACGCCATCGGCACGCCTCTCGCGGCTCCTGGATCCCGGCTCCATGGTGCCGATGCCCGGCGACGAAGAGAGCGGCGTGCAGGCCGTACACGGTCTGATCGACGGCTCGCCGGTCATCGCCTACTGCACGGACGCGACGCGCATGGGCGGCGCGCTGGGCTGGGCAGGCGCGAATCGCATCGTCGAGGCCATCCAGCTGGCCGTCCGCCGGCGCTGCCCGGTGATCGGCCTGTGGCATTCCGGCGGCGCCCGGCTGGCCGACGGCGTGGAGTCGATGGACGGCGTCGGCCGCATGTTCGCCGCCATGACCGCGGCCTCCGGCCTGATCCCGCAGATCTCGGTCGTCCTCGGACCGGCCGCGGGCGCGGCCGCCTACGGGCCCGCGCTGACCGACGTGATCATCATGTCGGACGTCGCGCGGGTCTTCATCACCGGGCCCGACGTCGTCCGCAGCGTCACCGGCGAGGAGATCGACATGGCGGGCCTCGGCGGCCCGGAGGCGCACGGCCCCAAATCGGGGGTCGCGCACATCACGGTCGACTCCGAGCAGGCGGCCTACGACCGGGCCCGCCTGCTGACGGGGTTCTTCACCCGGCCCGGCCGGTTCGACTTCGCCGCGCTGAGCGAGCCGCGCGACCTGCGGGCCCTCCTCCCCGAGCAGCCGCGCCGTGCCTACGACGTCCGGCCGGTCCTCCGCGAGCTCCTGGACCCGGAGTTCCTGGAGTTCCAGCCCCGCTGGGCCCCCAACATGGTGATCGGGCTCGGCCGGCTGGGCGGGCGGGCCGTGGGCGTGATCGCCAACAACCCGCTGCGCAAGGGCGGCTGCCTCGACTCGCTCTCGGCGGAGAAGGCCTCGCGTTTCGTGCGCATGTGCGACTCGCTCGGCGTCCCGCTCGTGGTCGTCGTCGACGTGCCCGGCTACCTGCCCGGCGTCCAGCAGGAGTGGGGCGGCGTGGTCAGGCGGGGCGCCAAGCTCCTGCACGCCTTCGCCGAGTCGGTCGTCCCCCGCGTCACGCTCATCACCCGCAAGTCGTACGGCGGCGCCTACATCGCCATGAACTCCAGGTCGCTGGGCGCGACCGCGGTGTACGCCTGGCCCGATGCGGAGGTGGCGGTCATGGGGGCCGAGGCGGCGGTCGGCATCCTGCACCGCAAGCGGCTGGCCGCGGTGCCCGAGTCCGAGCAGGCGGACCTGCACGCGCGACTGGTGGAAGAACATCGGCGGACGGCCGGCGGGGTCGAGCGGGCGATGTCGCTCGGCGTGGTCGACGCGGTCGTCTCGCCTCTCGAGACCCGGCTCCGGCTGGCGGAAGCACTGGCATCGGCACCGCAGGACCGCGGCTGCCACTCCAATATCCCGCTCTGAATCGAGGAGACCATGTCGAACATCAAGGTAATGCTCGTCGGCGGACCGAACCACCTCCCGGCCGAGCAGCGGATCGTGACCATCGCGAAGTTCTGCGAGAAGATCAAACTGCCTTTCGGCAGCGGGTACGAGCACTTTCTCCACAATGGCGAGCGCATGCGCGTTGACGGGCAGGAGGTGCCCGCCTACCACTGGATCATGCGGACGGCCATTGCCGAGTGACAGGTGACCGCCTAAGGGTTCGCTAGGGGTGGGAAAGCAGCCGGACCGGCGATTCAATATGAGTAGTCGGGTTTGACGGATGTTTATCCCGCCGGAGAGGTGAGGCATTGATCTAGACGGCACTTCCCCTTTTGCGAAGCCCCCAGCAGAACGAGAGCCACCGCCCTGAATAAAATGGACGGTGGCTCTCGTTCTTGCTTTTCACGTAAAAACGCCGCGACGGCCGCCTTTCGGCGGCCGTCGGCGTGTCCTCCGGCATCAGCTGGCGTTCGCGAGCGTGACCCCCGTCCGGCCGCTCCGCCTGGCGGCCGAGCCGACCGCGGCCAGGGTCGCGTCGACCACGTTGGTGTCCACGCCCACGCCCCAGACCGTCGTGCCGTCCACCTTGCACTCGGCGTAGACCGTCGTCTTCATGCTCGTGACGCGCTCGGTGCCGTCGGCCCGGTGCACCGCCCGCACGTCGACGCCCCAGGGCGCCATCGTGGCGCCGATGGCCCGCACGGCCTGCTCCTGCTGGCCGTCCATGTGGAGCGTCGCGGTGATCCGGTCGCCCCGCCCCAGGGTGTCGGTCCGGACCTGGCCGGTGAGGTACTCCTGCTCGAACAGCGCCCAGATCTCGTCGGGCGTCAGCTCGCTGCCCCGTGCCTCCGCCCGGGCCTGGACCAGCCCGGCGAACTCCCGCTGCAGCTCGCGGGGCAGCCGCATCCCGTGCCAGGCGCTCATGACGTACGCGATGCCGCCCTTGCCCGACTGGCTGTTGATCCGCACGATCGCCTCGTACGTGCGCCCGACGTCCTTGGGGTCCACCGGCAGGTACGGCATGCTCCACGGCATCTCGTCGACCTCGACGCCGCTCTCGCCGGCGGCCCGCTCCAGGTCGTCGAAGCCCTTCTTGATCGCGTCCTGGTGCGAACCGGAGAAGGCGGTGTACACGAGCTCGCCGCCGTAAGGGTGCCGGGGGTGCACGGGGATCTCGTTGCAGAGCTCGACGGTGTCGCGGATCCGGTCGATGTCGGAGAAGTCGATCCCCGGGTCCACCCCGTGGGTGAACATGTTCATGCCGAGCGTCACCAGGCAGACGTTGCCCGCCCGCTCGCCGTTGCCGAACAGGCACCCCTCGATGCGCTCGGCCCCGGCCAGCAGCGCCAGCTCGGACGCGGCCACCCCCGTGCCGCGGTCGTTGTGCGGGTGGATGGACAGGCAGACGTGCTCCCTGCGGGAGAGGTTGCGGTCCAGCCATTCGATCTGGTCGGCGAACACCGAGGGCAGGGAGCGCTCGACGGTGGTGGGGAAGTTCAGGATGATCGGGCGGCCGGGGCCGGTCTCCCACACGTCCATGACCGCCTCGCAGACCTCGAGGGCGAAGTCCGCCTCGGTCTCGTTGAACAGCTCGGGCGAGTACTGGTAGCGCAGGTCGCAGTCCGCCAGGTCCCGCTCGGCGTACTTCATCATCAGCCGGGTGCCCTGCACGGCCAGGTCCTTGCACTGGGCGCGGTCCATGTTGAACACCACGCGCCGGAACAACGGCGCGGTCGCGTTGTAGAGGTGGAACGTGGCGCGGGGGGCGCCGGCCAGCGCGGTGACCGAGCGCTCGATCAGCTCGTCCCGCGCCGGTACGAGCACCGAGATCCATACGTCGTCCGGGATGCGGTCCTGCTCGATGAGCATCCGGACGAAGTCGTAGTCGTCCTGGCTGGCCACGGGGAATCCGACTTCGATCTCCTTGTAGCCGAGGTCGACGAGCAGCTCGAACATCCGCAGCTTCCGGGCCGGCGACATCGGGTTGGCCAGCGACTGGTTTCCGTCGCGGAGGTCCGTCGACAGCCAGCGGGGCGCCGCCACGATCCTCTTGTCCGGCCAGGTACGGTCGGGCAGGGCCAGCGGGGTGAAGTTCGAATAGCGCTCGACGGGACGGGTCGGGGCCATCGTGAATCTCCTTCGCAGGTCTCATGGTGTGGCTCTAGGAGATCTCCGCACTCAACGTACAAGCGGCGACGGGCCCGCGAACAGGTCGGGGATCATGAGAGTGCCGGTCCTGACCAAGGGATTCCGCAGGGGTATCGAGAGTGCGCGCCCCCGGTATCTTTCGACGCACCCCCCTTCTCCGGCCCCTGCCGGCCCTGCACACTCCGATCATGGCGACTATCGAACCGGCGATCCGGCGAGGCGGTCTGTGTTTCGCGGAGGCGCGGCCTACAGTGCAGTTCATCTTCCTGCTGCGCTTCCTCACCGGCACGGCGCTGTGCGCCTCGGTCGCCGGCGATGACGGCCACCTGGGCAGAACGGTCTGGGGCGCCGCGGCATGGGTGATGATGATCTTCGCCGTCTACCTCTTCAACGGCGTCATGGACGTGCCGGAGGACCGGCTCAACGGCTCACGCAGGCCCATCGTCCGCGGCGACCTGCCGCCGGGCTTCGCCAGCGCGGTCGCGATCGGGGCGGCCCTGCTGTCGCTCGCGGCCGGCTTCGCGCTCGCGCCGCTGATGGGCGGCATGCTCGCCGTCGTGCTGACGCTCGGCTACCTCTACTCGGGCCCGCCGTTCCCGCTCAAGCGCAGCTCCGGCGGCACGGTCCTGACCGGAGGTGTGGCCACCCTGCTCACCTACTACGGGGGCGCCTTCTCCTACGCGAGCGAGATCAGGAGCTCGCTGATGCTGGTCGTCTTCGTGCTCGCCGCCTCGCTGTGGACCGCTCTCGTGGGCTCGACGACCAAGGACCTGCCCGATATCGAGGGCGACGCCCGCGCCGGGCGGATGACCTTCGCGGTCATGCACGGCGAGCGCGTCCTGCGGCTGACGATCTGCTGCACGGCGATCGGGCTGGCGCTGGCCTTCGCCGCGGCCGTCCTGCTGCTGAAGCTCCCGCTGTGGCCGTCCGCGCTCGCCATGATCGGCGGGGCGCTGGTCATCACGGTCCTGTGCTTCAAGGGCCGCCGCCGCGAGCCGTACGGCGCCTTCATGGCCACCCAGTACGCGCTGCACGGCCTGGCGATCCTGCCGCTCCTCCTCATCTGACAGGCGGACCGGCCGATCAGACCGCGCAGTCCGCGCCGGTCGAGCCGGGCGGGAAGGCCTCCTCCACCCGCCGGCACACCGTCTCGGTCAGCAGGAGCCTGACGGAACCCACGTTCATCTCCAGATGGACCGGGTCGCGCGTGCTGGGCACCGGCACCACGTCCGGCCCCCGCGACAGCAACCAGGCCAGGGCCAGGCGGCCCGTGCTGACGTCCATGTTCGCCGCCTCGGCCTGCAGCCGCCGGAGCATCGCACCGTTGCGCGGGAGGTTGTGCGGCGAGAACCGGGGATCCGCCCGGCGAGGGTCGGCCGGGCCGAGCCGCGAGGGCGACAGGCTGCGCCCGGTCAGGAAGCCGCGGCCCAGCGGCCGTCCGGCCAGCACGCCGATCCCGAGCTCGCGCGCCACCGGCAACTGGTCGAGCTCGACCGTACGGTGCCAAAGGGAGTATTCCATCGCCAGGGCGGCCATCGGATGGACCGCGTGCGCCCGGCGGAGCTCCTCCCCCGTCACCCCCGACAGGCCGACGTGGCGGGCCTTGCCCGCGGTCACCAGGTCCGCCAGCTGGTGGGCGGTCTCCTCGACCGGTACGGACGGCTCCTCGTGGCTCGCGATGTAGAGGTCGACGTAGTCGACGCCCAGGCGCTTCAGCGAGGCGTCGCACGACTGCGCCAGCTCGCCGCAGCCGGTACCGCGCCGGACGGTCCGCGTCGCCAGGAGCACGTCCTCGCGCCAGGGCCGGACGGCCTCGCCGACGAGCCGCTCGACCTCCCCGTCGGCCTGGTCGTCGGACATGTCGAGCAGCGTCACGCCCACGTCGAGAACGTAGTGGATCAACGCCAGGGACTCCGAGCGGTCCACGTCGCCGTACACGCCTGAGAGGGCCAGACACCCGAAGCCCAGACACGAGGTGATCAGCCCCGCATCGCCCAGCCTTCTGCTGTCCACGACACTCCCCTCCATTTGGCCGTCACGTTATACATACGATCTGCGGGCCGCGATTGTGCCACAACCCCTATCCCCCCTGTGGGCGGATGAATAAGGGGAGAATCTTTCCCGTTTAAGCCGCCTGACACAGAACGCAACGATCAGTTATACACCCAGTTAATGGAGCTGCCCACCGCGCGGACTCCGCGCGGTGGGCAGGATCTGGGAGGGGTTAGCGGACGGTCGGGCTCAGCTCCAGATCGGTGGGAAGATCCGATCTCTGAGTGATTCCGAGCTTGCGATAGATGCGCGTCAAGTGCTGTTCCACCGTACTCACCGTGATGAACAGCTTGGCCGCGATCTCCCGGTTGGTGTAGCCGACCGAGGCCAGGCCGGCGACCCGGCGCTCGGCGTCGCTGAGGATCGCCACGACCCTGCTGATCTCCGCGTTCTGCCCGTCGCCGGCGGAGGAGCCGTCACCGGCCAGCGCCTGGCTCAGCGGCTGGGCGCCGCACTCCTGCGCGAGGATGCGCGTACGGCTGGCGATGATGCCCGCCCTGCGGAACTCCCCGACGCTGTGGAACGCCTCGGTGAGCTCGAACAGCGACCGGGCCAGCTCGTAGCGGTCGCCGCAGGCCTGCAGCCGGTCCGTGGACTGCCGCAGCAGCATGGGCCGGTGCCGGAGCTCGCTCGTGGCGGCCAGCAGGCGCAGCGCGACCCCTTGCGTACGGGAGGCCATGGGGCCGCAGCGCGACAACTGCTCCTCGACCAGGGAACGGGCCTCGTCGTGCTCGCCCATCCGGATGAGCGCCTCGGCCGCGTCGGCACGCCAGGCGATGAAGCCCGGCATGTCCATCTCCCACTCGCCCATGAGCTCGCCGCAGAAGCGGAAGTCCCGCAGCGCCGCCGCCGGATGGTCCACGGCCAGGTGGTAGCGCCCGCGGGCGTGCAGGTAGTGCAGCCCGAAGCGGGTGCGCAGCATGGCCTCCGGGACCGCGGTGTTGACCTGGGCGAGCGCCTGGTCGTACTGCCCCATGGCCGTGCTGGCCAGCATCAGGTTGGCCAGCGGGGAACCCACGGTCACCCCCCAGCTGGCCGGCGGGATGAGCTCCAGGGCCAGGCGCGCGGACGAGGCCGCGGTCTCCAGATCGCCGCGCCGCATGGCGATCTCGGCGCGGATCGCGGTGAGCCGGGCCCGGCGGGCCGGCGCGCTGCGGGACTGCGCCTCCTCGATGAAGGCGTCGCACCACGGCGCCGCCTTGTCCGGCCAGCCGCCGTAGGTGAGCGCGAGCAGCGAGCTCTCCACCGTGTCCATGGACATCTCGTCCAGGCGGGAGCTGTGCAGGATCCGCTCCACCGTGGCCAGGGTGCGCTCGCGGGGACCGCGGGTGAGCACCGAGGTCAGAGCGTTGATCGCCTCCAGCCGCCGGCTCACCCGCACCGGTAGGACGGCCTCCTTGTTCTGCTCGGTGGTCGCCCTGTTGACGTGGGCGAGCAACGGCGGCGCCGAGGCGCGCAGCCACAACCGGGTGCCGACGAGCTCGGCCACGGTCTGCGGCTCGGTGTCGCCGCTCTCCTTCAGGTGTTCGAGCACCTGGCAGGCGTCGTCCACCTTGCCGTGCCAGAGCAGCGCCCTGGCCAGGACGACCGCGTCGCTGCCGCGCAGGGTGCCGTTGTGCAGGGCGTCGGTCAGCTCGGCGATGTGCTCGGCCGGGGTGCTGGGGTTGATGCGCCACTCCGCGCGCATCAGGAGCGTGGCGATGGTCGTACGCCGCCGCTCGTCCGTGCAGCAGCGCCAGGCGAGCTTGAGATAGTCGACGGCCTCGTCCACGAACCCGTCGTCCAGCCGGTGCAGCGCCGCGGCCTCCAGCACGGGGACGGCCCACGGCAGGTCGGTGGCGTCGGCGCCGACCAGGTGCTCGGCTATCGCGACGTCGTCGGCCGCCTCCAGGTGCAGCAGCTCGGCGGCCCTGCGGTGCACGCTGCGCCGCATCTCGTCGCCCAGCTCGGCCAGCACCGTCTCCCTGGCGATCTCGGCCCGGTAGTGGCCCGACTCCAGCAGGCCGGCGGTCTCCAGCCAGCGGGTGGCCTGGGCGACCGTCGTGCCGTCCGCGTCGACCAGGCGTTGCAGGAGCTCCGGGTCGTCCAGCACCGCGAGCCAGCCGGCGACCTGCAGGAGCGCGGGGTCGGCCCGGTGCAGGCAGGACAGCACGGCCTCGCCGTAACGCTCGGCGGGGGCGCCGCCGCTCGTCCCGAAGTCCTCGATCAGGCCCCTGAGCAGGAGCGGGTTGCCGCCGCTCAGCGCGTACCAGTCCGGTGCGACGGCTTCGGCCGCCGCCTCGCCCAGGTGCTCGGCCGCCATGCTCACCACCGCGTCGTACGACAGCGGCGCCAGCCTTACGGCCGTGCAGTGCGGCTGGCGCAGCATCTCGGTGGCGAAGAAGCCGTGGGTGTGCGGCCGGTAGTCGGTCTGGCCGAACACCGCCATGAGCGGGGAGTATCTGGCCCTGCGGACGAGGTAGGACAGGCAGAGCAGCGAGGCCCTGTCGGCGAGGTGGACGTCGTCGACGACGATCACCAGCGGGTGGCGCTCGGCGAGCGAGAGCAGCACCGCGGACAACGAGTGGACGATCTGGGCGTCCACCTGTTCAAAGCTCTCCCCCTTCGCGGGGGAGGCCATCTGCGCGCCCTCTCGCAGCAGGTCCGCCGCGAGCGCGCGTACGTCTTCCTGTAGCGGCGCGTTCTGGAAGAGCTGGCCGAGCACGCCCAGCGGCAGGTCGCTCTCCGCCCGGGTGGCCGAGGCCACCAGCGGCAGCGCGCCGTGCTCCAGAGCCTGCTCGGCGAAGGCGTGCAGGAGCTCGCTCTTGCCCGTCGCAACGACTCCCGTCACCATTGCGACCCGGCCCTTGCCGCCCACGGCCTCGGTGAGGAGACCTTGCATGGAGGCCATGGCGGTGTCTCTTTCGTACAGCCCCATGTTGGACACCCCTTTTAGAAAGGCAATTTCCGGCCGGAAGGGGTTCTGAGGTCCAAGGAGCCATTCAGCTCTTTTTTCGGCTTCGAATTCACGATCCGTCGGACTTGCCGCATGACCCTCAACCTCTTCCGTATCCGGTTATGGGTTGACGGTCATCACGTTAGGTGTCAGTTCGGGGTGCCCACAATATGGCTTATCCTTAATAACGCCCGCCGCTCCACACGGACCAGTCCGTCTCCAACTTTCGGACCAACGGGTGGTCCGAGTCGATCGGCCGGGCGGTCGCCTCGGTGGGGCGCCTCGGTGCGGCACCAGGCCCTGGGCCACCGTCCGCGGCCCCGCGGCCAGGGGTGGGCCGAGGCCCGGCCGTCCCGGCGAAGCGCTTGAATCATTTATTACCCACGCGTCAACATTGACCGAGCAGCGCCAATGTGAGCCGTGCTCATGTCGATCTGGGCCTTACCGACCGCGGCAGCTTCACATCTCACAAACGACCCCTATTGGACGGTGAGCACAAGATCGACCCCGCCTCCCCGGGCTCCGGAGGCCCCCGCCGAGCCGCCACGAGATAGGGCACCCTAAGTCACGAAATATTGACATTCCTACGTCGCAGGCATTCCCACTGGTCACAGGGCTCGCGAGCCCGGAGCGCAGCCCTGCGGCGCCTCGGGGCCTATGTTCATACAGTTGCCTACTCATCAGTGTTGACCCAAGATGTAAGCATTCGTGCATTTCCAAGGGGACATGGTGGGAGAAATTGCGCAAAGGGGCGAGCATGATGCCACGGGGACGGCGAATCTTATCGAGGAGTGTCGAGCCGACATACTGAGCAAGTACGAGCAGGGACTGGCCTCGATCGGCAGCGTGCTGATCAGGGATCAGCACACGAAAGCCCAGGTCATGGCTAACGCGGGCGAGATCCTGACAGAGATGGCCGGCACGCTGCGAGCAGGTCGCTTGCTCGACGACGAGACGTCCCGTTTCCTGTCCTGGGACATCGGCGTGTCCAGAGCGTCCGCCGGTATCCACCCGAGAGAGTCCCTCCTGGCCGCGTCGGTCTTCTTCCGCGCCGCATTCACTACTCTTAGTCACCGACTTCAGGACGACACCCAGGCCGCCAGGCTGCTCAGGCTTGTGGTGACGGCTCTGGAACAGAGCATCTCCCTGCGGATCAGAGAGGCTTCAAGCAGCTACACCGGGTTCTTGCTGAACCAGGTGACCGAGGCGCAGATGGCCGAGCGCCGCCGGATCGCCAGGGAGTTACACGACCGCATCGGCCACAGCCTCAGCGTCGCCCAGCGCCAGCTGGAGCTGTCGAACCTCTACCGGCCGTCCGAGCCGGCCAAGGCGCTGGCCAAGCTGGAAATGGCGCAGCAGGCCATCCAGGAGACGATGTGCAGCCTGCGCCAGGTGACCTCCGACCTCCACCCTCCCGACGGGAGGACCCTGGAGAAGGGACTGCTCGGCTACCTGGACGTGATCGGGACCGACGACGTACAGGTCGAGCTCGTCGTCAACGGCGACCAGAGCTGGGCGCCCCCGATCGTCAGCGAGGAGTGCCTGCTCATCCTGCGCGAAGCGGCCCGCAACGCGCTCACCCACGGAGACCCTTCGACCATCTTCATCAGGATCGACGTCGCGCCGCACGAGCTGATCGCCTCCGTGATCGACGACGGCTGCGGCTTCGACCCGAGCCAGCAGGCGCCCAAGGGCAGCCTGGGCCTGTCGTCCATCCGGGAACGCACCCAGCTGCTCGGCGGCACGGTCAACATCGTGAGCGAACCCGGCAAGGGGGCAAGGGTCGACCTCGCGGTGCCCATCCAGAGGCGACCCGATGATCAGGAGTGAGCAACCGACCACAGTGGCCATCGTGGACGACCACGCGCTCTTCCGCGAGGGCCTCAGGGAGATCCTGGAGTCTCAGGAGGGGCTGGTCGTGGTGGGCGAGGCCGGCACCTCCAGCGGCGCGCTCAAGATGGTGGCCGACAAGAAGCCGGACATTCTCCTGCTCGACGTGGAGATCCCCGGCGACTCCGCCACCGACACCGTGACCCGCCTGCGCATCCAGTCACCGAACACGCAGATCATCATCCTGAGCATGTACGACGGACCGCAGCTGCTGCACCGGCTCCTGGCCGCCGGCATCCGCGGATACCTGCTGAAGAGCGTCCACTGGCACGAGCTGGTCTCGGCCATCCGCAGCGTGCACGACGAGCCGGAACGGGTCGTGCTCGCCGTCTCCCGCGAGAGCCTCGCCCAGATGGAGAGCACACCGTCCGAGGTGCTGACGAGCAAGGAGCGGGAGGTCCTCGAGCTGGCCGCGCAGGCGCTCAGCAACCGGCAGATCGCCGCCCGCATCAACACCACGGAAGCCACGGTGAAGCGCCACCTGCGCAACATCTTCGTCAAGCTCGGGGCCGCGTCGCGCATCGACGCCGTCAACCGGGCGATCGACGCCTCACTGATCACACCATCACGGACACGATCCGACAATTAACCCCAAATCGCCATATATCTGTATAAATCAGACCCCCTTCCCGGGGTAGGTTCACCCCGCAACCGTCTCCGGAGAGCCCGAGAAGAAGCGCCCGAACATTTTCTTCCGCGAAGGCCCTGCCTAGCGTGGAATTGTGAACACCAATGCATTCATCGGGAGCATCCTCCCGCCGTGGGTGGTGGCGGTCGACACGTTCGACGACCACGACGCGGTGCTCTTCCCTGCGGAAGAAGAGGTGATCAGCCGATCGGTGGAGAGCCGGCGCAAGGAGTTCGCCACGGCACGCATGTGCGCCAGGACCGCAATGGGGCTGCTCGGCCTGCCCGAGCAGCCCATCCTGCCGGGCGTGCGCGGCGAACCTCAGTGGCCGACGGGCTTCGTGGGCAGCATCACCCACTGCGCCGGTTACCGCGGCGCCGTCCTCAGCCCCGGCACCGACACCATCACGATCGGCATCGACGCCGAGCCCAACCAGCCGCTGTCCTACGGCGTCCTGGAAGCGGTCTCCCTGGCTGAGGAGCGCAAGTCGCTGAGCGCGCTCGCCGCCGACTACCCGGACGTCGCCTGGGACCGCCTGCTGTTCTCGGCGAAGGAGTCGGTCTACAAGGCCTGGTTCCCGCTGGCGAAGCGGTGGCTCGACTTCGAGGACGCGATCCTCACCTTCAACCCGGTGCAGGGCACGTTCTCCGCCCGGCTCCTGGTGACCGGGCCGCACGTGGAGGGCCGGCAGCTGATGGGCTTCTCCGGCACGTGGAAGGCCCAGGACGGCCTCATCGTCACCGCCATCGTCAAGGCCTCCGGCCCCGCCACCCGCCGCCACCGCGCGGCGCACAGGCGCCCCGCCGCCCAGCCCGTCAAGGCCTGACCCGGCCGGACGGCGCGGCCCACTCCTGCCGCGCCCGATTCCCCATCTCCCGGCCGGGTACCGGGCGTGTCGCGCGCCCTCCTCTCCCCGCGACCGCGAGGCGCGTGAACGGCTCCGGCGGCGGCACGTGAGAACCCACCAACGCGAAAGCCCGGCACAGAGGCCGGGCATGCGATTGACGGTGGCGTTCAGGCGACCCGCCACCGTCACGAGGATTCGAGGTCAGCTGTCCTTCGCCGTCCAGCGGAACGTCTTCAGGCACAGTAGCAGCGCGCCGACGCACCAGGCGCCGAGCACGAGAGCGGTCATCGGGAGCTGCCACGAGCCGGAGGGCTCCAGCGCCGCCGCGTGTTCCGGCAGGAACACCGAGCGCATGCCCTGGGTGATCCACTTGAGTGGGAACAGCGACGCGAAGAACTGGAGAATGCCCGGCACGTCGGAGAAGGGCATGAAGACGCCGGAGCAGAACTGCACGATGAGGAACGGCAGCGTGATCACCGCGTTGGCCCCGCGCGTCGACTTCGGCAGGCTGCCGGCCGCGATGCCCAGCAGCGCGCAGGCCGTACCACCCAACAGCAGGACCCAGGTGAACGTCAGCCACCGGTCGAAAGAGGTGGGCACCTGGATGCCGAACAGCAGCGCTCCCACCGTGACCAAGATGGCCACCTCGGCGACCATGCACACCAGGACCTGGATGACCTTCCCGCCGAAATACGCCATCCGTGGCAGCGGCATGCCGTAGAGCCTCTTCAGGGTCCCGTCATGGCGCTCCAGGGCGATGTTGATGCCCAGGTTCTGGAAGGACGTGCCCATCACGCCGGCGCCGATCATGCCTGCCGTGAGGATCTGGGCTCCCGTGATCCCGGCGATGGCCGGCTTGTTGATCTGCATCGCGCCGAGCAGCATCAGCATGATCGCCGGAAGCGAGAAGATGACGATGAACTGGCTCTTGGTGCGGAAGAAGCTTCTGAGCTCCAGCCCGCCGCGCTTGAGCGCCAGGCCCCAGGCGCCGGGCAGGCCCACCGAGCTCGCGGCGGGGATGCGAGTCGTCGGTCTCGACATCGTGGTTGTCACGGCTGGTCTCCGATCAGGCCGAGGTAGATGTCTTCGAGGGTCGGCCGGGTCACGGCCAGCTCCGGGATCTCCCCCTCGAACTGGCGGCCCAGCTCGGCGACGACCTGCGTGGGCGTCGCCGTCTTCACGCTGCGCTCCCCGTCCGGGCCGGCCCAGCTGACGGTGGCCATCGCCTGCGCGCGGCCGGCCAGCGTGGCCGGCTCCCCCAGCGCGACGACCTTGCCCCCCACGATCACTCCCACCCGGTCGGCCAGCGCCTCGGCCTCGTCCAGGTAGTGCGTGGTCAGCAGGATGGTGGTGCCCTCGTCGGCCAGCTGCGAGATCAGGTCCCAGAACTGGCGGCGCGCCACGGGGTCGAACCCGGTGGTGGGCTCGTCCAGGAAGACCAGCTCGGGATTGCCCACGACGCCGAGCGCCACGTCGACCCTGCGCCGCTGGCCGCCGGAGAGGTGGCGGGTGCGGACGTCGGCCTTGCCGGTGAGCCCGACGAGCTCGATCACGTGGTCGGGGTCGCGCGGGCTCGGGTAGTAGGTGGCGTAGTGGTGCACCATCTCCCGGACGGTCATCTCCGCGGCGTCGGTGGCCGACTGCAGCACGATGCCGAGTCTGGCGCGCCAGGCCCTGCCGGCCTGGCCGGGGTCCTCGCCGAGCACGCTGATGTCGCCGGCGTCGCGGCGGCGGTGCCCTTCGAGGATCTCAACAGTGGTCGTCTTGCCTGCGCCGTTGGGGCCGAGGAGCGCGAACACCTCACCCCTGGCGATGTCCAGGTCGACGCCGTCAATGGCGACCACGTCGCCATATCGCTTGCGCAGCTCACGTACCCGCACCGCTGTATCGCTCATACCCATCAGGGTTGGGGATCGGCTCCGCCACCGACACCCCTATTTAGGGTTTCACCTGGTCAAACGTCTAAGCCGCAGGTCGGACCCCAAATCAAGGAGCTGACCCCCTATCAACCGTTCGGAGGATGTCGGAAGTCGCGGCCACCGATGATTCTGTAAACATGACAGTCATCGAAATCGAGGGCATGAGTAAGAGCTACCGAGGCAAGCAGGTTCTCGAGAGCGTATCCCTGAAGGTGGAAAAGGGCGAGATCTTCGGGATCGCCGGCCCCAACGGCGCGGGCAAGACCACGACCGTGGAGTGCATGGCGGGCCTGCGGCAGCGCGACGGCGGTGTGCTGCGCGTGCTGGGCCTCGACCCGCAGACCGACCGGCGCCGGCTCCTTCCGCGCGTTGGCGTTCAGCTGCAGGAGGCGGCGCTGCCGGACGCGCTCAAGGTGGGCGAGGCGCTGAAGATGTATGCCTCCTTCTACGAGAAGCCCGCCGACTGGAGGGCGCTCATGGACGAGTGGGGGCTGACCGAGCGGCAGCGCTCCAGCTTCAGGAGCCTGTCGGGCGGTTGGAAGCAGCGCCTGTTCATCGCGCTGGCCCTGGTCGGCAACCCGGAGGTCGTCTTCCTCGACGAGCTCACCACCGGTCTGGACCCCTCGGCCCGCCGCATGACGTGGGGCCTGGTCCGCGAGATCCGCGACCGCGGGGTGACCGTCGTGCTGGTCACCCACTTCATGGACGAGGCCCAGGCGCTGTGCGACCGCATGGCGATCATCGACCAGGGCCGCGTCATCACCCACGGCACCCCGGGCGAGCTGAAGGCCCAGGGCCGTACCGAATCGCTCGAGGACGCGTACTTCGCTCTGACGGGAGGGCAGGCGGCATGAGAGGCATCACTCAGGTCATCTCGGTCGAGCTCAAGCTGATCGCACGGGACCCCATGTCGGCGTTCTTCGCGCTGGCCTTCCCCGCGATCATGCTCTGGGTCAAGCTGCGCAACGGCGGGTCCCTTCCCAGCGGGCTGTCGCTGGCGGACGCCAACGTGCCCATGCTGACCACGTTCGTCATCGGCATGGCCGCGCTGGTCATCCTGCCGGCCACGGTCGCCCAGTACCGGGAGCGCCTGGTGCTGAAGCGGCTGCGGGCCACGCCGGCCTCGCCCGGCATGCTGTTCGGCGCCCAGTGGGTCGCTCACATGCTGCTGGCCGTGTTCGGCACGGCGCTGCTGGTGGCCATCGGCTTCTTCATCTACGGCGCGTCGGCCCCCGCCAACGTGGGCGGCGTGGTCGTGGCGTGGCTCCTCGCCGCGCTGAGCCTCAGCGCCATCGGCTTCCTGCTCGGCGCGGTGGTGCCCTCCGGCCGCGGCGCGACCGTGATCGGGCTGAGCCTGTTCTTCCCGATGGTCTTCATCTCCGGCGCCATCATCCCCCGCGAGAGCATGGGCGGTTCGATGCGGGCGATCGGAGACCTGACCCCCATGGCACCCGCCGTCCAGGCCATCCGCGCCGGCTGGGAGGGCCAGGCGCTGTCCCCGATCTCGCTGGCGGTCATGCTCGCGATCTGCCTCGTCGCCGGCGGCGTCGCCATCAAGGCCTTCCGGTGGTGAGCAGCATCGACCGTGAAGGGCCGGGGCCGGTGGTCACCTCCACCGGCCCCGGCCCTTCACGATGGGACCGGGTCTGGCCCTATCTGCCCTACCTGTTCATCCTGCTCCCGGCAGGCTTCTCCCTGCTGCAGAACTGGCGGCCGGACACGCTGGTCCTGGCGCTGTTCGCGATGGCCTGGCACTGGTTCATGGTCGGCGCGCACCCGGAGTGGATCAAGCACCACCTCGTCGCGCTCGTCTACTTCGCCGTCCTGCTCGCCGCCATCGGGGCGCTGGTCAGCATCGACTCGGTGTTCACGGTGGCCGGCCCGGCGGTGTTCATCCAGTCCTTCGCGCTGCTGCCCCGCTGGTGGGCCTACGCCGGGGTGGTCGCGACCGCGGGGGTGCTGGTCTCGATGCGGCCGGAGGCCGGGCGGAGCCCGGGCCAGATGCTCTTCTCGTTCCTGGTGGCCGCCCTGGTCGCCTCCGCGGTCGGCCTGGTCGTCCAGACCATCTCCGACCAGAACGAGAGCCGCAGGGTGATGATCGCGCAGCTCCAGGAGACCGGCGCGAGGCTGGCCGCCCTCGCGGCCGAGAACGCGAACCTGCAGGCCCAGCTGCTGACCAAGGCCCGCGAGGCCGGAGTGGTCGGGGAGCGGCAGCGGCTGGCCAGGGAGATCCACGACACGATCGCGCAGGGTCTGACCGCCATCGTCACCCAGGTGGAGGCCGCCGAGGAGGCGCTCGACGACGTCAAGGCGGCTCGTGCCCGCCTTGACACGGTTCGCATGCTGGCCAGGGACAGCCTGAAGGAGGCCCGCCGGTCGGTGCAGGCCCTGCGCCCCGCGCCGCTGGCCGAGTCGCAGCTGCCGGCCGCGCTCCAGGACGTCTCCGGCAAATGGTCGCAGGCCAGCGGCGTGACCTCGTCCCTGGAGGTCACGGGCGAGGCCCGGCCGCTGCACGCGGAGGTGGAGATCACCCTGCTGCGGGTGGCGCAGGAGGCGCTGGCGAACGTCGCCAAGCACGCTTCCGCCGGACGAGTTGCCCTCACTCTGTCGTACATGGAAGATGTCGTGGTGCTGGACGTACGCGACGACGGAGCCGGTTTCGCCCCCGAGCCACCGGGCCTGCCGGCCGCGCACGCCTCCGAGGCGGGCGGTTTCGGCCTCCTGTCCATGCGCCAGCGCGTGACCAGGCTGGCGGGCGACTTCCAGATCGAGTCGGCCCCCGGCGAGGGCACCGGCATCTCCGCCGCCGTCCCCGCCATCCCCGCCGAAACGGGCCTCGAGCCATCCGACCGATCCAGAAACGCCGGGTGAGACATGCCGATTCGGCTGATCATCGTGGACGATCATCCGGTCGTCCGCGACGGGCTGCGCGGAATCTTCACCGACGACGAGTTCGAGGTGGTCGGGGAGGCGGGTGACGGGTTCGAGGCGCTGGCCGTGGTGGAGCGCACCAATCCCGACGTCGTGCTCACCGACCTGCGCATGCCGAGGATGAAGGGCGCGGAGCTCATCCGCCGGCTGCGCGAGCAGGCGCCCGAGGTGCGCGTGCTCGTGCTGACCACGTTCGACGACGACGTGGACGTGCTGCCGGCCATCGAGGAGGGGGCGACCGGCTACCTGCTCAAGGACACCCCGCGCGCCGAGCTGCGCCGCGCCGTGCAGGCGGCGGCGCGCGGCGAGACCGTGCTGTCCCCCTCCGTGGCCGGCGTGCTGACGCAGAAGCTGCGCGCGCCGCGCCAGCAGCCTCTCAGCCGCCGCGAGCTGGAGGTCCTGTCGCTCATCTCCCGGGGCGCCACCAACCGCGACGTGGCCAAGCGGCTGTTCATCACCGAGGCCACCGTGAAGACGCACCTGCTGCACATCTTCGCCAAGCTCGAGGTCAACGACCGTGCGGCCGCCGTCGCCGCCGCCTACGAGACGGGCCTGCTCAGGCCGGGCGCCGACAGCTGATTAAGGGCGCCTAGGGGTGTGCCGCCCCTCCGGCCGCTTCGTACCGTGGAACAGGCGGCCGTTCCATCTCTACCCGAGGGCACCTTTCCTGCCCCGGACGCGACGAGTCAAGCGGTGTGTCAAATGTGACCACCGCATTTCCTTTTCCCCTGATGAGTTCTTTCGCGTGCCGCCGAATCGGTTCCTGAAGATCGTCCGGAAGGATTTGGAGATGAACTCATGAACACGCTTGCCCTGGCCGACCCGAGGGCCGAGCTGGAGATCGTCGGCGGCAAGGGGGAGTCCCTGGCGCGCCTGGCCAGGGCTCGGCTGCCCGTGCCGGCGGGTTTCCACGTCACCACCGGCGCCTACCGCGACTTCGTGACCCGCCATGGTCTGCGCGAGGCGATCCTGTCCGGGGACGCCGAGGAGATCCAGGCGCTGTTCGCCGGGTGCGAGATCCCGCCGGAGATCGCCGAGGACATTCTGGCCTCGTACGCCACGCTGGGCGAGGACGCCGCGGTGGCCGTCCGGTCGTCGGCGACCGCGGAGGACCTGCCGGGGATGTCGTTCGCCGGGCAGCAGGACAGCTATCTCAACATCCGCGGCGCCGAACAGCTCCTGGACGCGGTCAGGCGCTGCTGGGCCTCGCTCTGGACCGACCGGGCGATCGCCTACCGCGACCGCCACGACATCCCGCGCGACCAGGTGGCCATCGCCGTCATCGTCCAGGAGCTGGTGCCCGCCGACGCGGCGGGCGTGCTGTTCACCGAGGACCGGGTCTCCCCCCACGACCGGCTGACCATCAACGCCGCATGGGGTCTGGGCGAGGCGGTCGTCGGCGGCCTCGTCACGCCCGACACGATCACCGTCGACCGCGCCGGCCTCACGGTCGTCGAGGAGCGCATCGCGTCCAAGGCCGTCATGACCGTGCGCACCCCGGACGGCACCCGGGAGGAGCCCGTCCCGCCCGCCAGGCGCGACGAGCCGGTCCTGACCCCGGCGCAGGCGACCCGGCTGGCCGAGCTGGGCCTGGCGATCGAGGAGCTGTACGGCCGCGCGATGGACATCGAGTGGGCCCTGCACGACGGGCGCCCGCACATCCTCCAGGCCAGGCCGATCACCGGCCAGCGCGAGGTGTGGAACGACTCGCTCCAGGGCGACTACCTGTGGACCAACGGCAACCTGGGCGAGGCCATCCCCAGCGTCATGACGCCGTGCACCTGGTCGCTCGTGCAGGCGTTCATCGCCGAGATCATGGTCGTCGGCGACCTCGGCGGCCACCCCATCTGCGGGAACATCGGCGGCCGCGTCTACATGAACATGAGCCTGACCGCCTCCCTCGGCAAGGCGCTCGGCATGACCAAGAAGATCAAGGACTCCCAGGAGCCGATCTACGGCAGGCTGCCGGAGGGAGTGGGGACCCCGCTGCTGCCGATGTCGCGCTGGCAGACCCTCAGGGCGGCCAGGCCGATGGCGGGCGGCCGGCGCGAGATCCAGAAGCTCGTTGCGCGGATCCCCGAGTACATAGCGGACGCGCCCCGCCGCACGGAGGAGCTCCGCGCCATGATCGCCGAGAGCGACGACCTGGTCGCGCTCTGGCAGAGCGAGATCGAGCCCAGGTTCGACGAGTGCAACCGCATGCTGGCCGCCGCGGCCCGCCAGGACGCCGGCTCGCTGGTCTACCTCGGCGCCCGGCTGACGAAGCTGGTCGGGGAGGCGGACGCCACCGTGCTGATGTCCGGCATCCAGGCCAGGGACGGCCGGCTGGAGAGCCTCGGCCCGCTGCTCGGGCTGGCCCGGCTCAAGCGCGGCGAGATCTCCCGCGAGGAGTACGTCCGCAGGTACGGGCACCGCTGCCCGGACGAGTTCGAGGTCTCGGCCGCCCGGCCGGTGGAGGACCCGGCGTGGATCGACGAGCAGCTCGCCGCCCTCACGGTCGACCCCACCGAGCTGCTCGAACGCCAGGAGGCGGCGAGCGCGGCGGCCTGGCGGCGCTTCCGCGAGCGCCACCCGAGGCAGGCCGAGAAGTTCCGCCGCCAGATCGACCGCTGGGAGGCGATCGTCCGCTCCCGCGAGGAGACGCGGTCGGAGATGATGCGCGGCTTCTGGATGGTGCGCGATTTCGTCCTGCGTGCCGGCGAGGTGACCGGGCAGGGCGACGATCTGTTCTTCCTGACGGTCGAGGAGATCCTGGGCGTGCTGCGTGGCTGGAACCGGCCGCTGTCGTACGTCGCCAGGCGGCGGGCCACGTACGAGCTGTACAAGGCGCTGCCGCCGTACCCGGGCATCATCCGCGGCCGGTTCGACCCCGAGCGGTGGGCCGCGGACCCGCACCGGCGCGGCGACGTGTTCGACGCCGAGGACACGGCGGCGCCGCCGTCGCAGACCATCAGCGGCTTCCCCGGCGCGGCCGGCGTGGTCGAGGGGACCGCGCGGGTGCTGGCGTCGGTGGCGGAGGGCGACCGGCTGGGCGAGGGCGAGATCCTCGTGACGACCGTGACGAACGTGGGCTGGACGCTGCTCTTCCCGCGCGCGGCGGCGGTCGTCACCGACGTCGGCGCTCCCCTGTCGCACGCCGCGATCGTCGCCCGTGAGCTGGGGATCCCCGCCGTCGTCGGGACCAGGAACGCCACGATGCTGGTGCGGGACGGCGACCGGATCCGCGTCGACGGCAGCAAGGGCAGCGTCGAGGTGATCGGCGAGTCGGCGCGGGAGCGGGAGGAGGCGCTCGTCCTGAGCTGAGGCCACGCGGAAGGGGGCGGGGGGCGGACCGCCCGCGCGGCGCGCGTGGGTGGTGGGCGGGGTGGGAGCGGGGGGGGGGGGGGCGGCCGCCGCCCCGCCCCCCCCCCCACGGCCCGCCCTGGTGCACCCGCA
>NZ_JBSGFQ010000097.1:0-47625 GCF_053603495.1 Nonomuraea sp. NPDC004186
CCACCTTGAGGCCGCCCTCCACCCCCCACCCCGGGCGGCCGCGGTCGCGGCCGCCGGAGGAGGCATGACGCCTGCGATGGGCCACGGGTTCACTTGCGGTTGATCAAAAAAGCTTGAGCGTCGCCTTCCGGGGTGGCTCGCGTCGCAATCCCCCTCCCGTAATTACTTTCTGTCGTGGCATACATCTGTCTGTAACCGAGGGGGACTTCATGCTCCGTCGTATCCTGGCGGGCGGGCTCGCTCTGACCGCCACCGGTCTCGTCCTGGCAACCGGCCCTGCCGTGTACGCCGACGAACTCAAGGCCCCGTACGCGCGGGCCGGGGCGGTCGTCGACGCGGACGGCAGGCTCAACCTGGGCAAGAACATCGTCGCGACCTGGCGGGCGGCCACCGGCAAGTACTGCGTGCAGGTCGCCCAAGACGTCGACGTGACCGAGGCAGTCATCCAGATCACCGCGCGCCACGCGCTGCGACTGCCGCACATCGCCTTCAGGAACCCCTCGGCGACCTGCCACCGGACCAACACCGTCACGGTCAACGTCTTCAACCCCCACACGGCGCGGCTCGCCGACTCCGGTTTCGACCTCTCCATCTCCTGATCTGGACCGAAGGGACAACCAATGAAGAACATCAGGCGCATTGCCGCAGGAGTGCTCGCCGCCGCCGCCGTCCTGACGCCGGTCGCCGCCCACGCTGACACGCCGTACGCCCAGGCGTCGGCCGAGGTGGACATGGACGGTTCCCTGATCGAGGGCAGCCACGTCAACGACGTCTGGCACCCGTACAGGGGCGTCTACTGCGTGTCCGTCGACGAGAGCGTGGACTTCACCGGCGCGACGGCGATCCACGTCACGCCCATCGGCGAGTACTCCGCTCCGCGCTCGCTGTCCGTCGAGCTCAATCCGTCGTCGGCGTGCGGCGAGACCCGCCTGGACACCATCGCCGTGTACAGCCAGGTCGGCTTCAGGGTGCGGGGCGACTCGGCGTTCTACCTGTCCGTCTCCTGACGCCGCCAGGGCCGCGCGCGACGAACGCGATGCGCGCGGCCCTGCCGCCTGGCGGCCTTCGGCTTCTGCCAGAGGAGTTACGCCGCATTTCCCGGCAAAAGCGCAGATCAGCGACCTGCAGTCGGAGCGAATCCCCTCCGGGGCACCGGTGAATACAGCATCCTGGGCATGCCATCACGCTCACCCCGCCCCCTTCAGCCGAGGAGGTCGCGTGACCCGGTACGCCATAGATCACAGCCGCAACATGCTCATCGCCCAATGGAGCACCGGCATCGGCGACAGCGCCACCACCGTCGCCGAACTGCCCCGGGCCCGTTCCCCCTGGGACGCCCTGCGGCTGGCCACGTCCCTGACCGACCTGTCGCAGGCCTGCTGGCGCTGCTACACCCATCCGGCCAGCACCGCGGAGCGGCACGGGCCCAACAGCCTGGGCTGGTACCGGCAGTGCGAACGCGACGCCTTCGCCGCCATCGTCCCCGCTTTGACCAGCCCCGGCCCCTCCATCGGCAGCCCGTTCCCCACGGCGACCACCAGGGTCGAGGACAGCGCCCATCGCGTCGGCCGTTCCCTGCGCGCCTTCGACATCTCGCAGCTCACGGTCCGCATCATCACCGAGGTCACCGACGAGCTGGCCGCAATCGAGCAGGCCGAGCTCGGCGACCTGTCCGACCGCGCCCAGCAGGCCGTCGTCCTCAGCCGCGAGGACGCCTCCCCTCTCCAGGTCGCCCAGGCCGACGGCCTGCTGCACCGGCACCCCTTCGGCCCCGAGGAGCTGTTCACCCACGTGGATCCGGCCGCGGCCGCCATCGCCGCCGCGCACTGGCTCTACGCGGCGGCCTCCACCACCGCCCGCCGCGCCCGCCTGCACCCGGCGCAGGTCGTGGCCCGGGTCGACGGCATCAGGCCGCTCGTCCAGGAGAGCCTCACCGAGATCGTGACCTCGATAGGCGCGGGCATGTCCCCCCGGCAGGCCGTCATGCCGATGATCCGCCACGCGCTGCACATCGCCGAGGGCCACCTCAGCGGCGTCACGGAGGCCAGATACCGCATCACCGCGGCCGAGGAGCTCGCCGAGCGGGCCCACGCCGACCACCCCGAGCTCGGGCTCGACTTCGACGCCGTCTACCTGCCGATCACCCCGCTCGACCCGGCCCGCCCGGCCCTCGACCTGCTGGAGAACCTGCTGGAGGCCATCCACGGCTGCTGGCTGCTGGACGTGCACCGCGTGCACCCGCTGGGCACCCTCGTCGACGAGAGCACCGACCCGCTGCGGCGGGGTCCGGTCGAGGCGTACCTGGCGGAGGTCAGGCAGGAGGCGGTCGTCCGCCACGAGGACCTGCTGTAGCGAGCCGACAGTTTCAGGCCTTTCGAAATGAGTCGGCCCCATGGCGGCCGTTGATTAGTGTCGCTCTCCTTGATCACCTCACTGGGGGAGCAACATGCGAAAGATATCGGCATACGTCGGGGCCCTGGCGCTGGCGAGCGCGGTGGTCGTGGGCTCGGTCGCGCCCTCCGCGTCGGCGGCCACGGCCCACAGCGTCACGGCGGGCGTCGAGCGTACGACGTGGTTGAACCCGGGCCAGCTGCTCAAGGCGGGTGACTCCGTACGGTCGTCCGACGGCGACTACGTCCTGCAGCAGCAGACCGACGGCAACCTGGTCCTGTACCGGGGCAGCACGGCGCTGTGGAGCAGCCAGACCGGCGACAGCCCGGGCGCGTTCGCCGCCATGCAGGAGGACGGGAACCTGGTCGTCTACCGCGGCAAGACCCCGCTGTGGGCCTCGAACACCGACACCCCCGGCGCCCGCCTGGCCGTCCAGGACGACGGGAACCTGGTCATCTACGCCGGCAAGACCCCGCTGTGGACCCGCCACGCCACGATCAGCGTGCTCAAGCCCGGCTACGGTCTCAAGCCCAACCAGTACGTACGCTCCCGCAACGGCGACTACCAGTTCGCCATGCAGGAGGACGGCAACCTCGTGCTCTACAAGGCCGGCAAGGCCCTGTGGGACTCGAAGACGGGCGGGAACCCGGGCGCGCGGCTGGAGATGCAGAAGGACGGCAACCTGGTCGTCTACAAGGGCACGACGCCGCTGTGGGACTCCAAGACCGGCAAGAACCCCGGCGCGCGGCTGGAGATGCAGGACGACGGCAACGTCGTCATCTACGACGGCAAGCGCCCGCTCTGGTCCACCGAGACGGGCCGCTAGTTCCGGGTGAACCTCCTCGACGACGACGGCCAGGTCGTCGAGGAGGCAGTCAACCACAGTGCGCTCGCGCCGTCGCGACGGCGCGAGACCTGGGTGCGGCCATCGCTTGGTCCTCCCGGCGTCTATGACCTGGACCGCCGAAGGGCGATGGCCGCGGGTAACAGTCTGACGCCTCTGCGTGAACAGCGCAGCTCATCACCGTAAATGGCGGCGGCGGTGGCGATTACTCCCGGTATCGGCAGCAGTTCGTCCGGTAATGGAGCTATATCAATATGTGCATGCCTTGAGGAAGATACTTAGCGCTGTACGTACCTCCATGCGGCAGATTCCGGTTTCGGGAGGTACGAATGCATCGCAGAGTCGTCCTGCTCTCCGCCGTCGCGCTCGCTCTGGCGGGCGCTCTGGTCCCGGCGGGCGCCGCCCAGGCGAGCGCACCGAGCGGCCTCGGTCCCAGGCCCGTCGGCTGGTCCGGCGCGGACTCCTGGTCGGAACGCAGGAGCGTCCTGCAGTACTGGACACCACAGCGCATGCTGGCGGCGCAGCCGCTGGGGGACCCGCCGCCGCGCCGCAGCCAGTCGAGCGGGCCGACCGAGGGCTCCCCGTGGGCCAGCCGGAACGGCTCGGTCCAGCGCTCTTCCTGGTCGACCGGCAGCGGCGCCGCCACCCGGGGCGCGGCCTGGTCGGTCGCCGGCACCCAGGCCGTCAACCAGCGGCTGCAGGCCGTGGTGCCCAACAGCCCTGGCCTGCGGTGGACCGACGGCGGCGCCATCGTCCGCACCACCGGGCGCGTCTTCTTCACCACAGCGGAGGGCGGCAACGCCTCCTGTTCGGGCTCGGCAGTGACCAGCGCCAATGAGAGCGTCGTGATGACCGCCGGGCACTGCGTGAAGATGAACGGGGCCGCGCACCGCAACTGGGTGTTCGTGCCCGGGTTCGACAACGGGCGGCGCCCGTTCGGCACCTGGGTCGCCACCAGCTTGCTCACCACGCAGCAGTGGAACGCCAACGAGGACATCAACTTCGACGTCGCCGCCGCCGTGGTCGCGCCGCTGCAGGGGCAGACGCTGACCGACGTGGTCGGCGGGCAGGGGATTGCGTTCAACCAGCCCAGGGGACGGCAGATGTTCTCCTTCGGCTATCCGGCGGCCGCGCCCTTCGACGGCTCCCGGCTGATCTACTGCAGCGGGCGCACGTTCAACGACACCGTCCAGACCAGGGACCAGGGCCTGCGCTGCAACATGACCGGCGGGTCGAGCGGCGGGCCGTGGTTCCAGGGGTTCAACGAGTCCACCGGGCTGGGCTGGCTGAACTCGGTCAACAGCTTCAAGTACGACTTCGCCCCCCAGTTCATGTTCGGGCCCTTCTTCGGGAACGAGGCAATGGCCGTCTACCAGTCCGCCCAGCGCGCCAACGCGGCCTGAGTCCGCTCGGCTTTCAAGGCGATTGCCTTAATAAGGCGGCCGACTTATATTCGGAAGGGTCAGGCTTCCGAGCTGGAGGACACATGACCGCTGACGCGATCCCCGATTTCCCGTTCGACCGCCCCACCGCCCTGGAGCCGCCGCCACAGCTGGCGGAGCTGCGGGACAAGTGCCCGGTGTCGCACGTACGGCTGCCGAGCGGGGACGTGGCCACCCTGGTGACCAGGTACGACGATGCCCGCGCCGTCATGGCGGACCCGCGCTTCAGCCGCAACCTCGCCAGGGAGGGCGCCGCCCGGCTGTCCACCACCAAGGACGGCGGGCTGTTCAACCGGCGCAACGAAGGCACCATGGACATCAGGGAAGGGCAGGGCCACATGCGGTGGCGACGCCTGCTCAGCCGCTGGTTCACGGCGCGGAAGATGGAGGTGTGGCGGCTCAAGGTCCAGGCGATGACCGACGACCTGCTGGACGCGATGCTGGCCAAGGGCTCCCCCGGCAACCTGTCGGCCGGGCTGGGCCTGCCGCTCCCGGTGCGGGTCATCTGCGCGCTGGTCGGCGCGCCGAGCGAGGACCAGGACAAGTTCGCGCACTGGTCCAGGACCATGCTCACGCTGACGCGCAACACCCAGGAGGAGGTCGACCAGGCGTACCAGGAGTTCACCTCGTACGTGTCCGACCTGGTCGACCACAACCGGGAGAACCCGGGCGACGACCTGCTCAGCGAGCTGACCCAGATCACCGACGCCGAGGACGGCCGGCTCAGCCAGGACGAGCTCATCTCCACCGTGCGCGGCCTGCTGCTGGCCGGCCACGAGACGACCTCGAACATGATCGCGATCATGGTGGCGATGCTGCTCGCCGACCGCGAGCGCTACGAGGCCGTGATCGACGACCCCGACCTGATCCCGGGCACCGTCGAGGAGGTGCTGCGCCTGGACAGCACGCTGTCGGTCATCGGCGGGGTGCCGCGGTTCATCACCGAGGACGTCGAGCTCAGCGAGGTCACGGTGCCCGCGGGCAGCACGCTGATCCCCAACATCCCCGCCGCCAACCGCGACCCGGCCAAGTTCACGGACCCCGAGCGGTTCGACCCGCGGCGGCAGAACAGCAACCAGCACCTCACCTTCGGCGCGGGACCGCACTACTGCCTCGGCCAGCCGCTGGCCAGGCTAGAGCTCCAGGTCGTGCTGGGCACCCTGACGCGCAGGCTGCCCGGCCTGCGGTTGCGGGACGCCCCGGACGACCTGCGCCTTCGCACCGGAGGGCTGTCGGGAGGGCTCCAGGACGTATGGGTCACCTGGTGACCTCCTGAGCACGACGCCGGTGGACCGCTCGGCGGGCCGCCGGCGTCATCCGTGCTCGTGGCGAGGGCGATAATCGATCGGGGGACGGCACAGCAGGACGAGTTCAAGGATCGATCATGAAAGTCAGCACGGCGGTCGCCACGCCGTCACCCCGCTCGCTGCGCGCCCGCGACAAGCTCATGCACACCGCGGAGCGGCTCTACGCGGAGCACGGGTTCGCCAACGTCTCGATCAGGATGATCCGCGAGGCGGCGGGCCAGCGCAACAAGTCCGCCGTCCAATACCACTTCAGCACCCGCGACGAGCTGATCCAGGCGATCCTCGCCCGCCACGCGGCCGAGATCGACCGGCTCCGGGCCCCGATGGTGGCCGAGCTGGAGTCCTCGGGCGAGGTGTCGCGCCGCGATTGGATCACCTGCGTCATCGCCCCGAGCATCGAGCACCACATCGAGCTGGGCACCCCGTCCTGGTACGGGCGTTTCCTCGCCCAGGCCGTCGTGGAGCCGTCCCTGCGCGACCACACGACCGAGGCGAGCGTGAGCACGCCGTCGTTCCAGCGCCTGGAGCAGCTGCGACCCCCGCGCGGGCAGGAGCGCGACCCCGAGCTGATCGAGCGGTACGCGTCCATGACCCGCCTGCTCATCGTGCACATGTGCGCCGAGCTCGAGGGCGACCTGGCCACCGGACGGGTCGATCCGGCCACCGCCGAACGGTCGTGGCGCGAGCTGGGCGAAACCCTGGTCACCGCGGTCTGCGGTCTCAGCTCCGCCCTCCTCGACCAGGAGGCCGGCCCCACGCCGGGCTAGGAGGCGGTCAGCGGTGGCGGCGTGGCCGGGCCAGGAGGATGACCATCGCCCCGGCGCCGATCGCGAACAGCGCCGCGGCGGTGACCAGCCACGGCATCCCGGTGTACCCGGTGAGCTTGTACGCGGTCGCCGGCCCTGGCTGGGCGCCGGCGCCGGCAGCGGCGGGACCAGGGGCGGTGTTGCGGAAGACGACGTCCGAGCAGGAGTAATAGGTGTCCGGTGTGTCGGAGTTCTGCCAGATCGTGTAGATCAGGTGGCGACCGGTCCGGCCCGAGGGCAGGCGGCCCTTGATCGCGTACGAGCCGTCCGTCAGCTTCGGGTCGGTGACCTGGAGGAAGGGCTTGCGTTCCAGGTCGGCCCACTTCAGCGGCTTGGTCGGGTCGTAACCCTTCTTCGTGACGTACAGCCGGAACGTGCCCTGGTGCGGGATCGTGCCGCGGTAGCGGAAGGTGAAGCGCACCCCCGGCTTGAGCGTGGTCGCGGGCCAGTCGGCGCGCGCGAGGTCGAGCCCCTTGAACTCCGGGATGCCGCCGCTGCACAGCTTGCCGTCCGGGATCGTCTCGCGATCCCTGCCGGCGACGTTCGCCACCCGCAGGTTGTCCCATTCCGCGGTCGCCGTCTTCCCCCCGGCCGCCACGGCGGCGCGGCAGGCAGCCGGCCGCGTCTTCAGCGGGCTGTCGGCGCCGCAGGCCGCCGCCCGGCTGAGTGGGCTCTCCAATGCTCCGTGCGCGCCCGCGGGGGCGGTGATCAGGCCCAGCGACAGCAGCGCTCCGACGCCTACGCTCGTGATCCGGTGCCGCACGTGGCCGTCCTCCTCGCATAGTCCTGCAACGAGGTACGGCCACCCGCCCCCACAGGTTCATGAAGACCTGGTAGAAAAGGCAAAAACCGCAGATGCGACATATGAGGTGAAGCTCTCGTGACAGATCATTCACCCCTGGATCCCGCACTCCTCTCCAGGATCGACACCAGCAAGCCGCATCAGGCCAGGGTCTGGAACTTTTGGCTGGGTGGAAAGGACAACTACCCGGCCGACCGCCAGCTGGCCGAGAAACTCCGGGACATCTATCCGGGCATGGAGGACATCGCCCGCCATTCCCGCGTCTTCTTGGGACGTTCCGTTCGATATCTCGCCGGAACGGTAGGAATCAGGCAGTTCCTGGACATCGGTACGGGCTTGCCGACCGTTGATCACACCCACGAGGTGGCACAACGGGTGGATCCCACCAGCCGGGTGGTGTACGTGGACAACGACCCTCTCGTCCTGGTGCACGCGCAAGCCCTGCTCACCAGCGACCCCCGCGGCGCCTGCGACTACATCGAGGCCGACGTCCGCGACCCCGGCACCATCCTGGAGTTCGCCTCCAAGACACTCGACCTGAGCCGCCCGACCGCGCTCATGCTCCTCGGCGTGATGGGCACGGTCTTCGACGATGACGAGGCGTACCGGCTGGTCGAGCACCTGCTCGGCGCGCTGCCCTCGGGCAGCTACCTGGTGTTCGAGGACGGCACGAACATCGTCAAGCCCGACGCCGCCGCGGAGGCCGAGCGGCTGCGCGACAAGGGCGAGGTCTACGAGTACCGGCTGCGGACCCCCGAGGAGATCGCGCGGTTCTTCGACGGGCTGGAGCTGGTGGAGCCGGGCATCGTGTCCGTCTCCCGCTGGCAGGTGGAGTCCGACGTGTTCGGGCTGCCGCCGGAGGTCGACGCGTTCTGCGGGGTCGCGCGCAAGCCGTGACGGTCAGAGCTCGGCGATGATCTCGCGCAGGAGCGCCGGGGTGGCGGTCGGGGGCGAGGCGTGCACGCCGAGCTCGTCCATCAGCCTCTGGTACGGCAGGACGTCCGCCCTCTTGGTGAGGTACTGGGCGTTGGTCAGCTGCTCGAGGTAGACGACGTCGTGCAGCTCGAACTGCGGGAAGCGCAGGATGGTGACGGGGCCGACGCCGCCCATGGCCCAGCCGCAGCCGAACGGGACCACCTGCACGGTGATGTGAGGCCGCGCGGCCATCCGGCCGAGGTGTTCGAGCTGGCCGCGCATGATCGCGGGGCTGCCGACCTGGTGCCGGAGCACCGCCTCGTCCAGCACCACCCAGAGCTTGCGTGACGTGGGCGGCTCGAGAATGAGCCGGCGGCGCATCCGTACCTCGACCCGGCGCTCGATCCGCTCCTCGGACTCGCCCTTGTTGCCCATGGTGAAGATCGCGCGGGCGTAGTCCTCGGTCTGCAGCAGGCCGGGCACGAACTGCATCTCGTGGACGCGGATCAGCGAGGCGTCCTGCTCCAGCCCCAGGTACGCCTCGAACCAGTCGGGGATCACGTCGCGGTAGTCGTGCCACCAGCTGGGCTCGTTGGCCTGCTTGGCCAGGGCGAGCAGGGCCGCGCGCTCGGCCTCGTCGGCGACGCCGTACATGATGAGCAGGTCGGAGACGTCACGCGGCTTGAAGCTCGTGCGCCCGCCCTCCATGCGGCTGATCTTGGAGTGTGAGCTGCGGATGGCGTAGCCGGCGTCCTCCCGGGAGATCCCGGCGGACTCGCGCAGCCGTCGCAATTGCGCACCCACGAGAATACGCAGCGCGGTCGGCCCGGAGTGGGCGGCATCACCACCGAGCGTTTCCGCCAGGTCACCCATGCCGTGCGCAGTCGACATCCATATCCTCAATCGGCAACTCGCCACAGTCCGGTCCCGCCGTCAATATTGCCACGGGAGTCGCGACAGAGCGGATATTTCCTTGTGTCGCCGGAGGCGTGGTGCGGCGGCCCGGCTCGTCCGGGTGCGAGCGGGACCGCCCTCATGACCGGGTTCGCCTCAGACGGCGACGTCCCCGCACACGTGCACCTCCACACCGAGCCGCTGGAAGAACGCCGCCTTCGCCACCAGCGCCTTGTCGGCCGTGGCGGCGTCGGGAGCGTAGGCGACCTGGACGTGATTGGCCTTGTGGCGGGCCATGAACTGGTCGCGGTCGACCCCGTGGTGCACGACGTGCGCGATCGGCCACTCGGGGTTGGTGGCCGCCCACCGCCGCTCGGTCTCCTCCTCCGGCAGCTCCACGACGGAGGCGCGGCCGAGGTCGAGCTGGAGCCGGGCCTCGGCGATGTAGAGCCGGGACCAGACGATCTCGCCCGGCTTGCTCACGCCCTTGATGGTGCCGCCGCCGGCGGGGAAGTACATCGGGTTCTGCCGCCGGCTCACCGCGCCCGCGTACCCGCCGGTCAGGTGGGACGGCGGCACGGAGCCGGAGATCTCGTAGACCCAGACGAAGTCGTCGCCGTACTGCTCGCCCCAGCGCACGTCGTGCAGCGTGGTCGCGGGGTCGAGGCCCATGGCGGTCCACACCCGGTTGGTCACCAGCGCGTCCACGGCCACGCCCTCGTCCGCCTCGTTGAAGTGCGGCAGCGGGGCGCCGTCGTAGAGCAGGCGGGCGCCGTCGCGGCTGGTCACCGGCGGGCGTACGACGTTGTTGAGCAGGCCCTCCGCCAGGTCGGAGGCCGGGGTCAGGTCCTTCAGGCCCTGCTGGTACTGGATCCCGACAGCGTCGAGGCCGAAGTCGTCGGCGATCCGCAGCGCGGCGACGTACATCTTGAGCTGCTCGCTCAGCTGCCGGTCGGTGAGCTCCGTGGCCTCGTCGGCGCCGGTGGCGAAGCGCATCCCGGCGGCGTCGAGCCACGCGCGCACGGCCGCCGCCTCGGCGTCCGGCACCTTGAGCATCTCGGCGTACAGGGCGCTCTGCGACAGCCGCTCCTTGTAGATCCCGAGGGGGTTGAGCAGCTCGTCGTCGATGATCGCGTTGTACATGCCCATGCAGCCCTCGTCGAACACGCCGATGATGGCCTTGTCGCGCAGCAGCTCCTCGGCCAGCGCGAGGCCGAGCTCGGACTCCGGGCCGGGCGGCAGCGGGGGCAGCGGGCGGACGTGCGAGGAGTCGTGCGCGATGTGGCCGGTCCGCACCCAGCTCGCGAGGCCGTCCAGGAAGTAGCGGTCGGTGAAGTCGACGGACCAGATCGTCGAGTACGCGCGGCCCATCTTGGTCAGGCCGGCGTTGAGCCCGAGCAGGCCGACCAGGCCGGGCCAGGTACCGTCGAAGTTGGCGACGGTGAGGATCGGGCCCCGGTGGGTGCGGAGCCCGGCCAGCACGTGGTGGCTGTACTGCCACACGGCCTCGGCGACGATCAGCGGCGCGTCGGCGGGGATGGCCTTGAAGACCTCCAGGCCCATCCGCTGGCTGTCGATGAAGCCGTGCCCCTTGGCGGGATCCACCTCGTGCGCGCGGACCACCGTCCAGCCGAGGTCGCCGAACGCCGCCGAGACGGCCTTCTCCAGGCTCTCCTGGGCGGCCCACCCGGCGACGTTGGCCGACAGGCGCAGGTCTCCGCTGGCGATCAGGTACGCGGTGCGCGGCGCGACGGGCTGCTCCGCGCGGGGAACGGGCATACGGTACGGGCTGGTCATGGCGTCTTCTGCTCCAGATCTGCGAGGGGCAGCCGGGCGAGGACGATGCCCCTGCGCTGCCAGGTGTAGGTGACGAGGAGGTCGTCGGGGGTGACGACGGCGAAGGGATAGCTGTATTCGGCGACGCCGCTGGTCACGACGCCGTCGTCACCGGGCGCGAACCCCGGGGCGGCGGCGCCGGCCGGCGGCAGCCGGGGCACGGCGGGGTCTATGGAGAGCACGCCGTCGTCCAGGGTCGGACCGGCGTGCCAGGTCAGCCCGTCGTCGTCCGACAGCGAGACGACGAGCGGGCAGCGGCTGCCCCACGACTCGGCGGCCGGGTTGTGCACGCAGGCCGCCCGCCCGGACGGCAGCGCGACCACCGTGAGGCCGCTGTTGTTGTTCGGCAGGCCCGTGGGCTCGGCGGGCGTCCAGGTGCGCCCGCCGTCGGGGGAGGTCGAGCGGTACGCCCGCCCCTCGGTGCTGCGCATCAACGCGACCGGGCCGCTCGTCCCCCACCACAGCGCGGGCTGGATGTGCCCGGCGCCCGTGAGCGCGTCGTGGTCCACGGGGATCGGGGCACGCGTCCAGCTCAGCCCGCCGTCGTCGGACACGTCCACGAACGGGTCCCACCGGGGCGGCTCGCCCCACCGCTCCGTCGAGCCGGGCGCCAGCCAGGGGCCACCGCCGGGAGCGAGCAGGGGCGGGTTCTTGACGGGGCCGCGGCCGCCGGACCGGTCTCCCGGGACGAGCTCGCGTACCGGCGCCCACGTGACGCCGCCGTCGTGCGAGCGGGTGACCAGCGTGATCCACTCGGAGATGCGCGCGCCGGCCTTGCAGAACAGCCACAGGGCGCCGTCGGGGCCGGTCACCAGCACCGGATTCCAGTGGGCGACGTCCCGGCCCGTCTCCAGAGTGCGCGCTTCCCCGCTCCGGGCGATGCGGATGCGGTTGTCGGGCGTGCCCTCCCTGGTGCCCGCGAACCACGCGACGACGGGAGTGCCGTCCGCCACCGCGAGCGTGGACGCGTGGCACTGCGTCCAGCGGGGGTCGTCGACGGTCACGAACTCGCGGTGGATCCGCTCGGCCCCGCTCATCTGGTCACCCGCGCCGCGATCATCGTGCGTGGGCGGTCTCGGCCAGCCGCGCGATGCGCTGCCGCTGCTCCGGGCCGATCTCGGGGGCCGGCATGCGGAGGGCGCCCGTACCGCGGCCCAGGAGGCTCAGCGCCAGCTTGATGCCCTCCACGGTGCCGCCGAGCGCGGCCAGCACCTCGTCCACCCGAGCCTGCGTGGAACGTTCCGCTTCGGTGTCCCCGGCGGCCACGGCGTCGGCGAGCCGCGCGAACGGGTCCGGGAAGGCCGACGAGAGACCCGAGACGACCCCGTTGCCGCCGCCGCGGACGACCTCGGCGAGCCTGGTGTCCGAGCCCGACCACAGCCCGGCCGAGGCGGGCAGCGCCGCGCGGTACTCGGCGAACCGGTCGGCGGCCAGACCGCTCAGCTTGGCCCCGGCCAGCCCGGTCTCGGCGGCCATCGCGGCGAAGTCCGCGGGCTCGACGACCACGCCGGAGCGCTCGCTGAACAGGTAGCCGTAGACGGCGGCCGGACCGGCCGCCGTCGTCACCGCGGCGAAGTGCCGCAGCACGGCGCCGTTGTCGGCGGGCAGGTAGTACGGGGTCAGCGTGGCCAGCCTGCGCGCCCCCATCGCGACGGCCTCGCGGGTCAGCGCCACCGCCTCCCGGGTGGCCGCGGCGCCGACGTGCACCACGACCCGGTCGGGGCCGAACACGGCCAGCGCGGTCTCGGTCACCGCCCGGCGCTCGGCCCGGTCCAGCGCCGGGAACTCGCCGGTGGTGCCGCACACGAAGACACCGTCGACGCGGCTCGCGAGATCCGTGAAGTGCGCCTTGGCGGTGGCGTGGTCGAGCTCGCCCGCCTCGTCGAAGAAGGTCGGGACGGCGGAGAGGATCTCGGCGCGGCGCCGGGTGTTTTCTGGCATGGCAAGGCCTCGGTTCGTCAGTGGTTTTTCGTTGTCGAGGCGCGGCGGGCCTCAGCTCGTTGAGGGATGGCAGGCGAAGGAGGGCCCCGGACCCCTGGAAGGTCCGGCGCGGGCGGTGGGACGAGGAGGCTAGACGGCGGGCTGGGCGCGCTCCCGCTCGATCAGCGTCGCGCGGATCCGGTCGCAGGAGCCGTCGAGGTGCGACACGAGCGCGACGAGCGCGGCGTCGACGTCGCCCGAGCGGACGACGTCCCGCAGGTCGGCGTGGTCCTGCGCGACGGGGACCAGGTCACGGGCGGTGTTGGTGATCTCCAGCACCGCCGCGAACAGTGGCCGGTGCAGCGCCCACGTGGCGGTGAGCCAGCGGTTGTCGCCGATCACGTAGAAGCCGCTGTGGAAGTCGAGGTCCGCGGCGGCGAACTTGGCGGCGTCGCGGTCGTCCGCGGCGGCCCGCATCTGCTCGACGGCCTCGTCGATCGAGGTCCAGTCGGCGGCGTCGAGGCGGGCGATGGTCTCCTTGATGGCCAGGCTCTCCAGAGCGCCGCGCAGCGAGTAAAGCTCCTGGAGATCTTTGTCGGACAACCCCCGGACGAAGACCCCCCGCTTGCGCGTCTCGACCAGCCCTTCGATCTCCAGCTGGCGAAGCGCGTCGCGGACCGGCCCGCGACTCACCCCGAACTGCTCCGCGATCCGGCCCTCGACCAGGTGCGTCCCCACGATCAGCTCGCCACGCACGATGAGCGAGCGGAGCTGGATGAGCAACTGATCACCGAGCGGTGGATTACGCAGCGGATTGGTGATCGTCACCAGCTCTCCTCTCGTCTTCCCGCCCGAAGGTTCTTCGCCGAACGGAGACTATCCCGCACAACTCCATACGGTCAACGTTAACGGATGACCGTTGACGGTTAACCGTCTTCCAGGCAATAGTGTGCGACAACTGAACCACTGCGGAAACATCGAAGCCGCCAGCAGAAAGGGAGGCGCCATGGTCGCGACCCTTCCGAAGCCCGATCTTCGCTACACCTGGAAGGTCACGGCATCCAGCTTCCTCGGCAACACGCTGGAGTACTACGACTTCCTCGTCTACGGGACGGCGGCCGCCGTCGTCTTCCCCAAAGTCTTCTTCCCCGACGCCAGCGGCTTCGTGGCCACGCTGTCCGCCTTCGGCACGTTCGCCGTCGGCTTCCTCGCCAGACCCCTGGGCGGCCTCTTCTTCGGCAGCCGGGGCGACCGGCACGGCCGCAAGTCCACCCTGATGGTCACGCTCGTCGTGATGGGCCTCAGCACCATCCTCATCGGCCTGCTGCCGAGCTACGGGACGATCGGGATGTGGGCCCCGATCCTGCTGGTGGTGCTGCGGCTGATGCAGGGGTTCGCGGTCGGCGGTGAGTGGGGCGGCTCCATGATCATCGTATTGGAGTCAGCGCCGCCGAACCGCCGCGGCTTCTTCAGCGCCTGGCCCAACACCGGCGGCTTCTCCGCGCAGATCCTCATCACCGGGGTCTTCGCCTACATCTACACGCTCCCCGACGACCAGTTGCTGAGCTGGGGATGGCGGATCCCGTTCCTGCTGTCGGCCGTCGTCCTCATCGTGACGTTCTGGATGCGGCGCAGCCTGCACGAGACCCCCGTCTTCACCAAGGCCGTGGCCGGTGACAAGGAGGATGAGGCGGGCGCGGTGGAGGCCGAGCGTCCCAAGCACGGCCCGATCCGTACGATCTTCGTGGACGACTGGCGCAACCTGCTGCTGATCATCGGCCTGCGCTTCGCCGAGGCGCTGCCGTACTTCCTGCTCACGGTGTTCGCGCTGTCCTACGGCAGCAGCGCGCTCGGCCTGGAGAAGAGCCAGCTGAACAACGCGATCCTCATCGCCGCCGTGCTCTCCTTCATCAGCCACGGCGTCTTCTCCGCGATCTCCGACAGGATCGGGCGGCGGCCGGTCTACTTCTTCGGCGCGGTCGTGGTGTTCGTGATGGCGTTCCCGTTCTTCGCGATGCTGCACAGCGGGTCGATGGTGCTGATCGTGCTCGGTTACGTGCTGGTGCTGAACCTCGGGCACAACGCCATCAACGCCATCCAGCCCGCGTTCTTCGCCGAGCTGTTCCCCGCCGAGCGCCGCTACACCGGCGCCGCGGCCGGCCGCGAGATCGCCTCCATCTTCGCGGGCGGCCTGACCCCGTTCGTCGCCACCGCCCTGGCCGGCGCGGACGGCGCCCGCTGGCCGCTGGTCGCCGGGTACGTCATGCTCGGCGCCCTGATCACCATGTTCGCGGTGTGGAAGGCGCCGGAGTCCTTCCGCCGCGACCTCAGCGCCACGGGCGAGACCGTCCGCTGATCACATCCTCCAGTCCTCGACCGGCCCCTGACCGACGGGGCCGGTCGGGCTGAACCCGACGGGCAGGGCCTCCAGGCCGCGCATCCAGACCGACGCCCGCCAGCGCAGCTCCTCCGGCTCCCCGAGGAGGTGAACGTCGGGCAGCCGGTCCAGCAGCACCTCGATGGCCGTCTTGACGATGATCTCCCCGAGCTCCGGCGCGGGGAACGGGCAGCCGTACTCGCCGTGGCTGAACGACATGTGCGCCCGGTTGGCGCCCGAATGGGCGTGCGCGGCCGGCCGCACCTGCGGATCGGCGTTGGCCGCCGCGAACCCGAGCAGCAGCAGATCGCCCCTGCGCACGCGCTTCCCGCCCAGGTCGCAGTCCCGTACGGCGAAGCGCGAGGGCATGTTCTGCACGGGCGGGTCCATCCACAGCACCCTGATCAGCGCCTCGCCGACGCTGCTGCGGCCGCCCTGGAGCGTCATCGAGAAGTCGTCGTCGATCAGCATGAGCCGCAGCGTGTTGCCGATCCAGTTGGCGGTGGCGGCGTGGGAGGCCGCTATCAGCACCAGCAGGTCCTGGATGATCTCCAGCTCGGACAGCCCGGCCGGGTGCGCCAGCAGGTAAGAAGTGAGGTCGTGCCCCGGCCGGTCGCGCTTGGCGGCCATCAGCCCGCCCATGCGGTCCTGGACGCGGAGGAACCCGGCGAAGGACTCCTCACCGCCGTCCAGCATGAAGCCCAGGTCCTCGATCAGCTCCGGCAGCTCGGACTCCGCCAGGCCGTAGAGCCGGGCGATGACCTGGGCCGGGGTCCGGTAGGCGTACTGGGCGATCAGGTCGGCCCGGCCGTACCCGGCGAACTCGTCGATCAGGAGGTCGGCGACCTGCTCGCAGATCGCGGTCAGCTCGGTGCGGTCGATGGTGTCCAGCGCGTCGCCGATGGCGCCGCCGCGCCGCTTGCGCTCGGCGCCCTCGGTGAACATCAGGGACGGCGTCCACTCCAGGTACGCCCGCGACGGCCAGTCCCCGGGGATCCGGTCCTTCAGGTTCCAGCGCCTGGGGTCGCGGCCGAAGAGCTGCGGCTGGCTGGTCACGTGGTGCAGCTCGCGGTAGCCGGCCACGAGCCAGGCCGGTACGTCGTCGTCGAGCAGGATCGGCACGATCGGGCCGTGCTTGCGGCGCATCTCCTCGTACACCGCGGACGGGTCGGCGAAGACCTCGGGCCCGTACATCCGCACGGCGTCGGCGTGGCCGGTGTAGCCCTCCAGCAGTGGGTTGGTCACGACGTGCTCTCCGGGGCCGAACGGGCGTTCATACGGGTGATGTGCTCCACGAGCGTGATGAGCACGTGCTTGGACGAGGACCGCTTCCGCGCGTCGCACTCGATGAGCGGCACGTCGGGCGACAGCGCGAGCGCGTCGCGCACGGCGTCCAGCGAGGGCCCGTCGGCGAAGCGGTTGACGGCCACGACGAACGGCATCCGGTGGTGCTCAAGCCGGTCGATGGAGTACCACGAGTCCTCCACGCGCCTGGTGTCCACCAGGACGACCGCGCCCAGGCTGCCCGCGAAGAGCTGATCCCACACGAACCAGAAGCGCTCCTGCCCCGGCGCCCCGAACAGGTACAGGACCTTGTCCGGCGTCACCGTGATCCGGCCGAAGTCGAAGGCCACCGTGGTGGTGGTCTTCTCCCGCACCCGGCTGGCGTCGTCGATGCCCACGCTGGCCTGGGTCATGACCTCCTCGGTGCTCAGCGGGCGGATCTCGCTCACCGAGCCGACCATGGTCGTCTTGCCCACGCCGAAGCCGCCGACGACCACGATCTTCAGTGCGTCCAGGGCGGTTTCGCGGAGCGGTGTACGTACGTCGTCAGAGGTCTTGGAGGGCACTGAGCACCTGCCTCAGAGTTTCGGGATCCGGCCGCCCGAACTGGAGGGCGGCCGACGGGTGACGGACGGTGATGCGGCCGGTGTCCAGCAGGTCGCGCAGCAGGATCTTCACCACGCTCACCGGCAGCCGCAGCTCGGCGGAGATCTCCACCACCGCCGTCGGCTGCCGGGTCAGCTGGAGGATCCTGACGTGCTCCGACTGCATGCCGGGGGTCGGCTCGCACTCGCTGACGATCAGGGAGACCGAGTCGAACGCGTTCTCGTCGGCGCGGGTGCGGCCGCCGGTGACCGTGTAGAGCCGGTCCGGGTTCTCCCGGTCGATCGGGCGCGGTGTCATGGACGATCGTCGCCTGACTGCGCTCTCCGCGGCGCCGCGGAGAGGAAGACGCCGATCTGCTCGACCATCTCGTTCATGTTGTGCGCGATCAGGCCCACGTCGCCGTCCTCGTCGGCCACCACGGCGAGGTGGGCGCCCTCGCCGGCCGGCACGATGAGCAGCAGCCCGCCGGCGAACTCCACCATCGCCTGCCCCGCGCCGATGCCGTCGCCGAACTCGGCGGAGGCGCTCAGCGAAAGGCTCTGGATGCCCGCGGCCAGGGCCGCGAGCTGGTCGGCGCGGTCCCGCTCCAGGCCGGCGGTGACGCACATCTTGAGTCCGTCCCTGGTCAGGACGAGGACGTACCTGACCCCGGGGGTCTTCTCCTTGAGGTTCTCAAGCAGCCAGTCGAGCTCGCGATCGGTGGTGCCTGCAGCGTCGATAGTGCTCATCGAAACGACGGGGCGGGCGTCCGGCGCGGGCGCCGGAGGGGCCGCCCCTGCCTCCTTACTGTGATCCGATAAGTTCCGGTGACCGACGGCGCGTGCTCACGCATCGTCCGCGGCTGGAGCAGTGGCCGGGGATTCGGCCGGCGGAGACGTTGTCCGGTTGCGGCCGCCCGCCTGGCGGAAGGCGGCGAACCTGGCCGCCGAGTCGCGCCCCTCGCGCGCCACCGGCCGGGCCGCCGGCGCCTGCCGCGCCTTCATCGCCTCGGCCAGCGTCTGCCCGCGCTGCCGCCTGGGCAGCAGCTCCTCGCCGGTCGGATGCTCCTCCGCGGGCACGGACTCCGTGGGCGGCGCGGCCTGCGCGGGCACGGCCGGCGGCTGCGCGGCAGCCGTACTGGGCTGCGTGATCAGTACGCGCGGGATCAGCACCACGACCCCGGTGCCGCCGCGGGCCGACGGCCGGAAGCTCACCGTGAGGCCGTACTTGTCGACCAGGCGCCCCACCACCGCGAGACCCAGCCTGGTGCCGGAGAGCGTGCGCAGGTCGAGCGGCTCGGACACGAGCTTGGTCGCGTGGTGCCGCTCGCGCGGCCGCATGCCGAGGCCGCTGTCGTCGATCGTGATCACCACGCCGGCGTCCTCCTCGTCCGCGTACACGTGCACCTCCGTGCCGTGCGCCGAGAACGTGGCGGCGTTGTCCATCAGCTCGGCCAGCGTGTGCATCACGCCTTCCGCGGCGTACCCGGCCACGGCGACGGTACTGGTGGAGTGGAGCCGGATGCGGCGGTAGGCGCCGATGCGGCCCATGGCACCGCGCAGGATGCTCTCCATGACGATCGGCCGCGTCCACCGCCGCCCGGACCGGCCGCCGCTCAGCAGGGCGATGTTGTCGGCCAGGCGGCTGAGCTGGGAGACCCGGTGGTCGAGGTCGAGCAGGTCGCTGAGGATCTCCTCGTGCTCGCCGTACTGCTCCTCCAGGCCGCGCAGCTGGGCGAGCAGGCTGGTCGCCTGGGCCTGCACCCGGGCCGCGGCGCCGGCGCAGGCGGCCATGACCGCAGCGCCCCCGCGCTCGCTCTCGCCGAGCTGCTCCGCCGTCTCGCCGAGCAGGTCACGCAGCGGGCCGTACGCGGGCTGGCCCACTTCGGCCAGTGCCGCGCGGACCGACATCCGGTCCGTCCGGATCCGCCGTACGAGCTCCGGCATCGTCTCGGCGGACAGCCGCGAGATCTCGTCCTCCATCGCCTGGCGGGCCGCGCGGGCGTTGGTCTCCGCCACCGTGCGTGCCTTCTGGGCGGCGGTGCGGTCGCGCTGGAGCAGGTCCAGCTCGCTGCCGATCGCCTGGACGAGCGGCTGCACCGAGGTCTCCACGATCCGCGAAACGCTGGCGAGCGCGTCGGCGAGCGGCACGCCCTCGCGTACCTGGCGTCCGAGCGCGGGCAGCGCCTCCTCGGCCACCCGGGCGTTCTCGCGGCGCAGCCACATGTAACGCGCCTCCGCCCACCTGGCCTGCTCGCGCAGCTGGCGGGCGGTGGCGGCGTAGTGCACGGCTGCTCCGGCGGCGCCGGCCAGCAGCAGGGCCGAGCCTCCGCCGACGGCCGCCATCAGCCCCATGGCGCCGGCCGGGGCGGCCAGGATCGCCCACAGCCACAGACCGGCGGTGACGATCAACGTGCCCAGAGAGGCAGTGACCGCCAGCTCCTTCGGGGAGAGCCTTCGCTGTGTCGTCCGTTGAGGTACGTCTGCTTGCATGTTCTGGGAGTCCTCAGAGCGGGGGGTGGTGTGCCCTTTTCACGCATGCGATCGGGAACGGCACACACCGTAGCACCACGGGTATCTCAAGAACAGACAAGCGCTCCTTAACCATTCGCTTCAGCAGCAACCGGGACAAGACAGCGTGGTGTCCCGCACGTGGCCTGGGTCTTTGAGGGGACAGGGGCGGCGTCGGCGGGGTGGGGTGGGTCGCTAGACCTCCTCGGCGACGCCCAGGTACATCACTCCGGGGTTCGACGGGTTGAACGCGATGGAGGTGACCCGGTCGTAGGCGTTGTGATTGACGGCGACCTGGTTCCGGCGGGCGTCGTACTTGTAGATGTCGGTGCCGGTCGCCGCCCATCCCGTGCCGAAGTCGAAGTACAGCACCCCCGGGTCCGTCGGGTGGGGCGCGAGCAGCGGGCCGTTGGCGAGGGTGACCCCGTCGCCGTGGTCCACGACCGGGGCGAAGCGCCGGCCCCCGTCGAACGAGCGGTAGATGTGCCGCCCGCCGGACGGCGCGCCCCCGTCGGCCTCCCCGATGTCGAGGCCCATCGCGTACACGACGTTGGGGGCGGCCGGGGAGATCGCGGCGCTGAACACGTTGACCTTGCCGCCGGTCTTGCTCAGGCCGGTGGAGGCGGTCCAGGTCCGGCCGCCGTCGAAGGTGACGCGGGCGCCGGTGTCGGAGCCGCCCACCACCACGTGGTTCAGGTCGTACGGGTCGAACACCGCCGTGTAGACCAGCACGAGATCGCCCTGCGCCCAGGCGGGCACCCCGACGGTCCGCCAGGTGCGCCCGCCGTCCCGCGACTCGTGGAGCTGCCCGCGGCCGTCGGAGACCCGCAGGCGGTCGCCGCGGTAGCGGTCGACGCCGAGCCCGGCCACCTCGCCGGCGGGTGAGGTGAGCTGGGTGAGGGCGCCGGACGTGGCGAGGGTGAGGTTGCCGTCGCGGTCCCAGGCGTAGGCCCGGCCGCCGCGGGCCGCGACCAGCTCGGTGTTCCTGCCGTTCACCTTGCCGACCGTCGCCCAGGTGCAGCCCGCGTCCTGCGAGGTCAGCAGCGCGTTGTTCGACATGGCGAGCAGTTCGTCAGGACGGTCGAGGGCGACGAGCCCGGTGGTGTAGACGACCGGCCGCAGCACCTGGCTGGTCGGCGCGATCGTCCTGCCGTCGTTGCGCGTGTACGTCACCGAGCCGTCGCCGTTGACGGTCCCGCAGGCCGGCTGACGCCAGCGGCCGAAGGGCTCGTCCTCCGCGGCGGCGGGCCCGGCGGCCGACAGGACCACAAGCGCGGTCGCGACTCCGATGGTGAATGCCTTCTTCAACACTGCCTCCCCGAACAGGCCGGACTTACGGATCCGTCCTATCGGGCGCGGGAGTGCACGGGCTAGGCCGACGAAGGGCGGATTTGTGACATGGCAGGTATCTGACACACTTGCCGACCATGGACACGGACGAGAACGCGCTCGCCGCCGTCGGGGTGGACGCCGAGGACGAGCGGATCTACCGCGACCTGCTGCGCCGGCCCCGCGCCACGCTGCCCGAGCTGGCCGCGCACACCGGCCGCACCACGGTGGCCCTGCGCCGCGCCTGCTCCCGGCTGGAGGCGCTGGGCCTGGTCAGCCGCATGGCGGGCCGTCCGGTCCGGTTCCTGCCGACCCGGCCCGACGTCGCGGTGGCCGCCCTGATCTCGCGCCGGGAGGAGGGGCTGGCCCAGGCGCGGCTGGCCGCCCTCGCGCTGCTCGCCGAGACGCCGCGTACGGAGAACCAGGCCCCCGAGGAGCTGGTCGAGGTCGTGCAGGGCCAGGCGGCGGTGGTGCAGCGGTTCACGCAACTGCAGCAGACCGCGACCGAGGAGCTCCTGGTGCTGGACCGGCCGCCGTACGCGCAGGACCCCGGCCAGCAGAACGTCGCCGAGATGGACCGCCTCGCGCACGGCCTCCTGGTGCGCGGCATCTACGACGCCGCGGCCCTGGAGATCCCCGGCAAGCTGCGCCTCGCCCAGGAGGCCGTGGCCGCCGGCGAGCAGGCCAGGATCAGCCCCGAGGTCCCCATGAAGCTGGCCATCGCCGACCGGAGGACCGCCATCCTGCCGCTGAGCACGGCCGCGACCTCGCACGCCGACAGCGCGGTCATCGTGCACTCCTCGACGTTGCTCGACGCGCTGGTCACGCTGTTCGAGGTCCTGTGGCGGTCGGCGCTGCCGCTGCCCGCCAAGCCGCTCGCGACGCTCCCCTCCGGCCCGGCCGAGCTGCCCGACCCGGAGCTGTTCACGCTGCTCGCGGCCGGGCTCAAGGACGAGGCGGTCGCGCGCCAGCTCGGCGTGAGCCTGCGGACCGTGCATCGGCGGGTCAGCGAGCTGATGGACCGGCTCGGCGCGCGCACCCGCTTCCAGGCCGGGCTGCTCGCGGCCCGCCGCGGCTGGTGGGGCGCGGACTAGCGGGCATCCCGGCAGGTGGAGCGCTAGAGGGCGTCGCCGTGGGCCATCAGGTGGGCCGCCGCCAGCGAGCTCCAGGGGCTCCACCGTTCAAGGCAGGCGGCGGGGTCGAGGCCGAGATCGTCGAGTGCGGCGCGGAGAGAGGGGTCGGCCAGGGGGAACGCGTCGGGGTGCCCGAGCCGGAAGGCCAGGTCGTGGCGTAGGTCGCGATCCGCGTACGGCAGGGCCGCCATCGTGTCCGGGCCCGTGCCGTGACCGAGCGCTTCGTGCTCACCGGCCACGTCGGCCGCGAGCGCCCCGACCACGGACGCCTCCGCCCCGGTCACGGTCGCCTCCGCGGCGGTCACGGACGCCTCCGTCGCGATCGCGGTCGCCTCCGGGAAGGTGTGCGTGAGGCCGCCGGGCAGCCCGGGCACCCTCGTCCCCAGCGTGGCCACGAGCGCCCCGAGCCGGTCCGCCGTCTCCCCCAGTGTTCGGCCGCGCCCGAGCACGGCCCGTACCCCGACCTCCAAAGCGCTCCAGGCCCCCGGCACGGCGAGCCCCGGGCGGGCCCGTACCAGCGGTCCGAGCACCGGATCGGCCGACAGCGCCGCCACCCCCGCCCCGTGGTCGGCCTCCACGCCGAGCAGCCGCGTGACCTGCCCCACCACGTGGATCAGCCCCTCCCAGTACGGCAGGTGGGCCCGCAGCAGCAGGTGTCCCTCGCCGCCCGGCGACACCTCCAGCACCCCGGGCGCGCCGTCCACGGTGATCGTGCGCCGATAGGTGTCGCCGTCCACCTCCTCGACCCCCGGCACGGCCCGTACGGCGAGGAAGTCCCGCACGGCGGCCCAGTCGTAGCCGGGCACGAACGGCAGCCGCAGCACCAGCCCGCCGTCGGCCACCAGCCGGTCGGCGCGCCGCCGCCGCTCGCGCAGGTCGGACGGCGCGGCGCGGAACACCTCCCGCATGGTCCGGTTGAACTGCCGCAGGCTCCCGAACCCCGAGGCGAAGGCCACGTCGAGCACCGTCAGCTCGGAGTCGTCCAGGAGCCGCCGGGCGAAGTGCGCCCGCCGCGAACGCGCGAGCTGGTCGGGCGTCGCGCCCAGGTGCCTGAGGAACAACCGGCGCAGGTGCCGCGGCGACATGCCGATGCGCGCCGCCAGCGCCGCCTCGGTGCCGCCGTCCAGCACGCCGTCGATGATCAGCTGCCACGCCCGGCAGACCAGCTCGGGCGCGCCGGCCTCGATCGAGGCCGCCACCCGGTACGGCCGGCAGCGCAGGCACGCCCGGAACCCCGCGGCCTCGGCTGCGGCCGGGTGCTCGTACGTGCGCGTGTTGCGGAGCAACGGCTTGGCTCCGCAACCAGGCCGGCAGTAGATGCCGGTGGTGACGACGGCCGAGTACGTGGTCATGTCCTAGATGTACGTCATGCCGGGTGGCCCTGGAGACGGCTGGAGAAGTTGACGCTGATCCGGACCCCGGCCGGAGCGGCCTGCTTGGGCACGCAGTGCCGCCAGTCGCGCTGGCAGCGCCCGCCCATCACCACCAGATCCCCACCGGCCGGCGTCAGCGCGACGCTGCGCCCGCCGGTCCTCGGCTTGAGCACGAACCGCCGCGTCGCCCCGAGGCTGAGCACCGGGACCACGCACTCGTCGCGCCTGCACGTCTGCCAGTCGCCGTGCCACCCGGTGCTGTCGCGGTGGTCGCGGTAGAGGTTCACCCAGAGCCCGTCGTACGGGACGCCGTAATGCTCCGACAGCGCGGCGGTGATCGCGAGGAGCAGGGGCTCGGGCACCTCGGCCAGGTCGGTGTACTCGGCGGTGAGTCGCGGTTCGACGTACTTCTTGTCGAACATCCACCGGTCACGCTGCTCCCAGCCGGCCTTCTCCAGCAGCGAGTCGAGCAGGTGCCGGCTGCCGCGCAGCCAGCCGGGGACATGCTCGACCCATGAGGTGGCGTCGAGCCGGATGCGGCGCGCGCCGGCGAACGTGGGATCGAACCCCGGCTCCTCCACGGCCGGGTCCGTCTCCAGGAAGAGCGGCGGTTGCAAGGTGGACCTCCCGATGTCGCGTACCCGGAACATGGTGCGCGCGAGCCCGGGGGCAAGTCCGGCCACATCCGGACAACGTCTGGCCGGCCCGGCCTAGCTCCCGAACCCGGTGCGCCAGGTGGCATGCCGCGGCCGCCACCCGAGCGAGCGGGCGAGACCGTTGTCGGCGCCGCGCTGCCAGCCGGCCCGCCCGTCGGTGGGAGCGGGGGCGGGAGCCCCGACGGCGGCGGCCAGCGCGGGCAGCCACTCGCGGGCGGGCGCGGGCTCGTCGTCCACGATGTTGACGGTCCCGCTCGGCCAGCGCAGCGCGGCGACGGTCGCCTCGGCCGCGTCCTCGACGTGCACGAACGAGCTGACCGCGGCGTCGGCCGCCAGGCCGCTGAGGAAGACCGAGGCCGGGTCGCCGGTGGGGCCGCCGTTGCGCAGCACGTCCGCCACGAGGCCGCCGGGCCGGTACCACGTGCCGGGCCCGTAGAAGAGCCCGTAGCGCAGCACGACGTGCTCGTCCAGCTCCGCGACGGCCTCTTCGAGCGCCCGGACGCCGCCGACGACGCCCGAGCGCGGCGCGGGCGCGGTCACGTCCAGCGGCGTGTCCTCCGTGGCCGGGGCGTCGCCCGCCTCGTACGCCCAGGCGATGGACTGGGCGACGATGCGGCGCACGCCGGCCCGCTTGGCGGCGTCGACCAGGTTGCGGGTGCCGATCCTGCGGATGCGGCCGTTGTCGGCGGGGGTGCCGCCGTTCAGCGCGGTCAGCTGGTGGACGATCGCGTCGGGCGCGGCCTCGGCCACCGCGCGGGCGACCGCCTCGGCGTCGAAGACGTCCAGCCGTACCGCGCCGGCGCCCTGGGCGCGCAGCCGGTCGAGGCCGGAGTCGGTACGGGAGCTGCCCGTGACGCGGTGACCGGCCTCGATCAGCAGGGGGACGAGGTAGCGGCCGATGGCGCCGGCTGCACCGGCGACGAAGACGTGCATGCGAGAGGTTTCCTTGCGTTGGGCGGCGTGGGCGGTCGGGCGGATCGACGCTCGCACGGCCAGGCTAGGAGACAACTGTCCCAGTATTATGGTCCAGTCATCGGCCGGAAAATTGGACCATTTACATGACCGACGCGCTCGGGCCCGAGCTCCTGCTGGAGCTGCCCGGCTGGGGTTCTCGTGGCAGGGCGCTGGAGGAGGCGCTGCGGTCCGCGATCCGCGGCGGGCGGCTCGTGGCCGGCACGCGCCTGCCGTCGAGCCGCGATCTCGCCTCCCAGCTGGGGCTGTCGCGGGGGACGGTGACGCAGGCGTACGAGCAGCTGGTGGCCGAGGGCTGGCTGACGGCGCGGCAGGGCTCGGGCACCCGCGTGGCGGCGGGCACCGCGGAGGCCCCGGCCCGTTCCGGGAGGTCGGCGGGCTCGGCAGAGGCCGCGTCGGGGCGCTACGACCTGCGGCCCGGGCGGCCGGACGCGTACGCGTTCCCCCGCGAGGCGTGGGCCCGGGCGATGCGGCACGTCCTGCGGGAGGCGCCGACCGAGGTGTTCGGGTTCGGCGACCCGCGGGGGCGCATCGAGCTGCGCACGGCGCTGGCGTCGTATCTCGGCCGGACCCGCGGCGTCCGGGTCGACCCCGCGAACCTGATCGTCTGCTCCGGGTACACGCAGGCGCTCGGCCTGCTGGCGGAGGTCTTCACCGAGCTGGGCGTGCGCACGGCGGGCATGGAGGACCCGGCCATCGGCGACCACGTCCGCCTCCTGGCCGGCCGGCTGCGCGTCGCCGCCGTCCCCGTGGACGCGGCGGGCCTGCGCGTGGACGCGCTGCGCGACTCGGGCGCCGAGGTGGCCGTCTGCACGCCGGCGCACCAGTTCCCGCTGGGTGTGAGCATGGCGCCGGAGCGCCGCTCCGAGCTGCTGGAATGGGCGGACGACAGCCTCGGCTGGATCGTCGAGGACGACTACGACGGCGAGTTTCGCTATGACCGGCATCCGATCGCCGCGCTCCAGTCCCGCCGCCCGTCCAGGATCGTGTACGCGGGCTCGACCAGCAAGACCATCGGCCCCGCCGTCCGGCTGGGCTGGATCGCCTGCCCGCCCCTGCTGCTGGAGCCGCTCACGGAGGCCAAGCGGCGGGCGCGCGAGACGCGGCCCCTGGAGCAGCTGGCCCTCGCGCGCATGATCGAGCTGGGCGACTACGACCGCCACCTGCGCACGATGCGCCGCGGCTACCAGCGGCGCCGGGACACGCTGGTCGCCGCCGTGCGGTCCGGCCTGCCGGACGTCCGGGTACGCGGCATCGACGCCGGCCTGCACGCCCTGCTCGAACTGCCCTCCGCGCCGTCGGAGCGGGCCGTCGTGGAGGCGGCGCGGGCGGCCTCGGTCGACGTGCACCCGCTGGGCGAGTACATGCGCGGCGACCGCGACCGGCACCCGCCGTCGCTGGTCGTCGGGTACGCCACGCCCCCGGCCCACTCCTACCCCGCCGCGCTCGACGCGCTGATCCGCGGCCTGCGCCGGCTCTGACCGGAACCCCGCGTTCGCCTGACTCGTTTTCTCATCAGAACGGGGTCCCCGGGGGAAAGGCGGACATGGTCACGAGTGAGCGGCGGCTGAGAAGGCGCGCCCGCCGGCAGGCGGGCAGGTTCGTGTCGGTGCCTCCGGAGAAGCGCCGGCGCCTGACCCAGCGGCAGCGGCGGCGGATGGCGCACCAGGCCAGGGCGGACGCCGCGCAGCGCCGCTCGGTGTGGCGGGAGTGGGGACCGGTCACGGCGATCACGCTGGCCGTCTTCGAGCTGATCTACTTCTTCCTGGTCGCCGACATGATCGGGGGGACGAGCGTCGCCGGTGTGATCGTGACGGGCGCCATCGGCTGCGTCACGGTCTGCTCCAGATTCGTGCAGGAATATACGACGTCGAACAGCGCCGATTCCAGGGCCGTTCCGTTCCTCGTCGTGGCCGTGGTCTCGGTGGCCGTGACGCTGGTCGCCGTGGGCGCCGAGACGCTGTCGAAGCTGCTCTGAACCCGTCTCGTACGAACGTGTTTTCGAGTAAACTGCCGGCATGCCGAACCCGCTGGCCCTCAGCCTGGAGAGCGCGCGACGCCTGGCAGTGACGTGCCAGCACCTGGCCGGCCCGCGTCCCGGCGTCGGCCTCGACGGGCTGCGGCAGGTGCTGCGCACGCTGCGGTGCCTGCAGCTCGACCCGATCGACGCGGTGGCCCGCAGCCACTTCCTGGTGCTCTGGAGCAGGCTCGGCGGCTACGACCGCGCCGACCTCGACACGCTGCTGTGGCAGGAGCGCTGGCTCTTCGAATACTGGGCGCACGCCGCGTCGATCGTGCTGGCGGAGGACTATCCGATCCACCACGTCATGATGCGCGGCTACGCGACGGGCGAGTCCCCGCACGCGCAGCGGGTGCGCGGCTGGATGGAGGCCAACGACGGGCTGCGGCAGCACGTCCTCGACCGCTTACGCACGGCCGGTCCGCTGCCGCCGGGGGCGTTCGACGACCTCACGAGCGTGCCCTGGCAGTCGAGCGGGTGGACCAACGGCCGCAGCGTCGAGCGGATGCTCGACTTCCTGTGGTTCCAGGGCAACATCATGGTGGCCCGCCGGGCGGGCCGCACCCGCCACTGGGACCTGGCCGAGCGCTGGTTGCCCGCCTGGGCCGACGCCACGCCGCTGCCCCGGCGGGAGGCGGTGTCACTGGCGGCCGAGCACGCGCTGCGCGCCCTCGGCGTGGCCCGCGTGGCCGACATCGAGCGCCACTTCATCCGCGACCGCTATCCCGAGCTCCCCGAGGTCCTGGACGAGCTCCAGCGCTCCGGCCGCGTGGTGCCCGCCGAGGTCGAGGGCGGCACCGAGCGCTGGCACGTGCACCGTGACGTCCTCGGGCTGCTGGAGCGCGAGTGGCAGCCGCGCACCACGCTACTGTCGCCGTTCGACAACCTCATCTGCGATCGGGCGCGCACCGAGCGGCTGTGGGGCTTCGAGTTCCGTACGGAGATGTACGTGCCCAAGCACAAGCGGCTCTACGGCTACTACATCATGCCGATCCTGCACGGCGAGCGGCTCATCGGGCGGCTGGTGCCCCGCTTCGACCGGCGCAAGCAGGTGCTGGAGATCGAGGGCCTGTTCCCGGAGCCCGGCCTCCCGGGCGACGAGGTCTCCGTCCGGGCCGTCGGGGCGGCGGTGACCGAGCTGGCCGCGTTCACGGGGGCTCGCGAGGTCGCCTACGCGGCCACCGTACCGGCGCCCTGGCGGGCCGCCTCGGGCTGAGCTGGGGCATCGCGCATCCCCGTTCGATTCCCTCGATCGCGGGCAAGTAGGGCATGCTAAAGATCCGTCAGCATCCGCTCTCGCATCACCAGGAAAGCCGTAGTCATTCACCCCGTCACCGCCCGCAGCACCCGGCGATGGATCCGCACAGGACGTCTGACCAGCGACGACGCCTCCCAGCCCATCGCCCGCGCGACGGTGCCGTGTCGCCCCGAAACCCCGCTCAGCGCGGTGATCACGCCTTTACCCTGCTGTGATCACATATAGCAATCTCATGACTACTTTTCGTTAATCGGCGGTTGCGAGACTCATCGAAAAGCTTGAGGGAGGTCCCCTATGCCGTACCTGACCCAGCTGGCCGACGTCGCCCGCCGCACAGGATTCCCCGTGACCGAAGTGGCCGGGTGGCAGACCCGCGGCCACGGCCCGCAGCCCCAGGTGCAGGGCGTCGTGTGCCACCACACCGCGGGCCCCGCCGGCGGCGGCGACTACCCGTCGCTCGCGGTGGTCCGCGACGGCCGCCCCGGCCTCGACGGGCCGCTGTCCCAGTTCGGGCTCGGGAGATCCGGCCACATCTACGTCATCGCCGCCGGGCGCTGCTGGCACAACGCCCCTTCGACGTCGACGATGCACACCAACTCCGCGTCCCTCGGGATCGAGGCGGAGAACGACGGCACCCAGCCCTGGCCCGACGTCCAGAAGGACGCGTACATCCGGCTGTGCGCGGAGCTGTGCCGCGAGTTCGGGCTGCCCGCCTCGCGCGTGAAGGCGCACCGGGAGGTCAACACCTCCAAGCCTGACCCGCACTCCATCGACATGAACGACTTCCGGGCGGCCGTCGCCGCCCTCATCCAAGGCGCCCCTGCGCCTGACCCATCGTCCTGGACGGAGGAGATCGTGAAGCAACTGCCTATGGTCCGGCCGGGTGACGACAGCTTTGACGTCAAGACCGTCAGAGGCTGCCTGTTCGCCCGGGGCCGAGTTCCCGTGTCCGCTTACGCGCAGGTGGGGCTGGAGGACTGGCTCAAGTCCACCCGCTGCGACCCGGGGCTGGTCGAGCTGGTCCGCGGCTTCCAGCAGGCGGAGGGCATCGGCGCGGACGGCGTCGTCGGCCCGAAAACCTGGCCGTCCCTGCTCCGCGTCTGACCCCCGCGACACCTGCCCCCACCCAACGGTCCGGGCCTCAACGGCAAACGGCCTGACGGCATGAGGCCCGGCGGCAGGCGACCCCGTGGCGGGCGGGTCGATGGCAGGCGGGTCGATGGCAGGCGGGTCGATGGCAGGCGGGTCGATGCCGGGCGGGTCGATGGCAGGCAGTGCCGTCGGTCGGCTGGGTGCGCCCGCCGTCGGTCAGCCGGACACCTTTGGGGTGGCGCGCATCCCGACGTAGCACACCGGGGTCCCGTCGGGCAGGGTCGAGAAGACGACGGGCATGTAGTCCTCGCTGAACGAAGCCCCGATGCCCGAGGCCGCGAACACCGTCTCCGAGACCGGGGTCAGATCGGCCTCCAGCGGCGGCGACAGGTCCTTCATGCCGTCGACGAACTCGTACCGGATCCGGCTCGGGCTGATCGTGATGACGACGCCCTCGCGCTTGTACGTGCCCACGAACGGCGCCATGTCCACCGCGATCGGCTCCGCCGGCGGGCCGAACGGGTCCGGCATGCGTACCCCGGCCAGCTCGGCCAGCAGCTCGCGGAACAGGGCGGCGTACACCTGCCGGGCCCCACCCCCGTTGGTCATGAGCGCGACGGCCACGCCGGCCTGCGGGACGACGCGCAGGTAGGCGTACTGGCCGATGGCGGCGCCGTCGTGGCCGTAGCCGAAAACGCCGTCCCAGTCGTAGAGCGTCCAGCCCAACCCCCAGCCGTCCGCGCTGACGGTCCACTTGTCCGGGACGTCCACCTCGCGCCGCTGCATGGCCGCCACCGCGTCCGCGGGCATCACGCGCGTGCCGTCGGGAGCCAGGCCGCCGGCCAGGTGCATCTGGGCGAAGCGCACCAGGTCGCCGGACGAGGTGATGATCCGCCCGGCCGGGCCGGCCGAGCGCGGCATCATGTCCCAGACGGGCGCCGGGTCGGGGTCCTGCCCCGATTCTCCCAGGTGGCTCATCGCCGCGCGGAACCGGAGCGCCTCCTCCGGCAGCGTCATGGAGCGTTCGAGGCCGAGCGGCGTGAACACCAGGTCCCGCAGCGCCTGGTCCCAGGTCTTGCCGGTCAGCACCTCGACGAGGCGGCCGAGCACGACGTAGCCGAGGCCGCCGTAGGAGACGGCCATGCCGGGCCGGCAGTCCAGCGCCACGCCCCGGGCCGCCTCGACGTACTTGGCCAGGCAGTCGTCGCCCCGGCCCGAGTCGTGATTGAAGTCGTTGGTGACCCCGCCGGTGTGGCTGAGCAGCTGCCGGACGGTGATCACCTTGGTGGCCTCCTCGTCGGGAGTGGCGAACTCCGGCAGCACGTCCACCACCCGGGCGTCCAGGTCCAGCCGGCCCTCGCCGACGAGCCGCATGACCAGCGTCGCGGTGTGGACCTTGGCGATCGAGCCGGACAGGAACACCGAGTCGGGGGTCGTCGGCACGCCGGTCGCGCGGTTCAGCACGCCGGTGGCCAGCTCGTGGATGTTCCCGCCGGTCAGCACGGCCAGGGTCGCGCCGGGCACGTGGTGGGCGGCGCACAGCTCGTCGAGCCGCCGCTGCCAGTGCTCGACGTAGAAGCCGCGGCCGGTCGAGTCCAGCGCGCCCCAGTCACCGGTGGCGTTCCAGTTCAGATTCATGATCATTCTCCTTAGATCGAGACGGTCTTCTTGGGCATCACCAGCAGGGCCAGTACGGCGGCCGCCACCACGCCGGCGGCGCTGATGAGGAAGGCGGACGACATGGCCGTGGTGAAGGCGTCGCGGGCGGCGGCCGCGATCCCGGCGTCGCCGAGGCCGAGCGCGCTCCCGATCGAGAGGCGGGCCGCCGCCGGCGCGGTCGCGGGCATGGCCGCGGTGTAGGCGCTGGCGAGCACGCTGCCCAGGACGGCGATGCCGAGGGCGGCGCCGGCCTGCTGGATGGTGTCGTTCAGCGCGGAGCCGACGCCGGCGTGCTCGGCCGGGATCGTGCCCATGAGGGCGGAGACAGCGGCGGGCATGGCCAGGCCGCCGCCGGCTCCCATGAGGAGCAGCGAAACGGCCGCGGTGGCCAGGCCGCTCGACGTGTCGAGGGTGCTCAGCAGCGCGAATCCACCGGCGCTCACGGCGAACCCGGTGACGATCAGCCGACGGTTGCCGATCCGCGCGCCGAGGGTCGCGCCGAGGGTGTTGCAGGCCAGGGAGGCGACGGCCATCGGGATGAAGGCCAGGCCCGACTCGGTGGGCGTGTAGCCGAGGACGTACTGCAGGTACTGGGTGAGCACCAGCAGCAGTCCGCCGTTGCCGATCTGGACCAGGGTGAGCGAGAAGCTGCCGCCGCTGAAGGTGCGGTTGCGGAACAGGCGGAGCGGGACCATGGGATGCGGCGTACGCAGCTCCCAGACCACGAACCCGGCGAGCGCGACGACCGCCACGGCCAGCGCCGGCACGGACAGGCCGTGCGGCAGCTCGATGATCGTCCAGACCAGCGCCGACATGCCGGCCACCGACAGCACGGCGCCGATCGGGTCGGGCTTGGTCTGCGGACCCTTGGACTCGGGCATGAGCACCAGCGAGGCGACGATGGCCAGCGCCGCGATCGGCACGTTGATCAGGAAGACGGCGCCCCACCAGAACCAGGCGATCAGCGCGCCGCCCAGCACCGGGCCGCCGACCAGGCCGACCATGGCGACCGCGCTCCAGGCGGCCATCGCCTTGCGCCTCTCCTGCTCGTCGAACACGGTGATCAGGATCGACAGGGTGCTCGGCATGATGAGCGCGCCGCCGATGCCCATCACCGTGCGGGCGGCGATCAGCGTCACCGGATCGGCGGCGTAGGCGGCCGCCAGCGAGGCCACCCCGAACAGGGCCAGCCCGATGACCATGACCCTGCGCCTGCCGAACCGGTCGGACAGGCTGCCCGCCGTCAGCAGCAACCCGGCGAAGACCAGGATGTACGAGTCCAGGATCCACTGGATGTCCTGCGCGCTCGCGCCCAGGTCGGCGGTCAGCGGCGGGATCGCCACCGAGAGCACCATGTTGTCGATCACCAGCACGAGCGTGCTGAGACACAGCACCACCAGGATCAGCCAGCGGCGCGAATCACGTGCTTGCATCAGACTCCCCCAGACCGCGAGTACGTCGTCCTCGTCATGCGAACACTGTACGCACAAGGGAGTGGCGTACGCAACCGAGGCGGGCCCGCGTCCGGACGCGGGCCCGCCCCTACCGGGTCAGTCCCGGTTGCGGGTGAAGTGGAACGGGCAGTGGCTGCCGCCCAGGCCGATGGTGGTGCGGCGCTCGAATGCGAAGCCGTGCCTGTCAGGCTCGATGGCCTCGATCCAGTTGGCGTCGAACGCGCACATGACCGGGGTCAGCTCGGGAGCCCCGTTGGCGGTCAGCACGTCGTGGTAGAAGCACCGGCGGACGTCGACGTGGTAGCGCCGGTCGTCGTCGGCCGGCCGGTCGAAGACGAACCCCTTGCCGAACGCGTGCTCCTCGCGCGACTTGGACACCGCCACCATGGCCAGGAAGGGGTCGGGAGCGGTGTCCAGCATGGCCAGGGTGCCCTGCCGGGTGGCCTCGCCGAGCGGCTCGACGAACGCCGCGCGCACGGCGTCGATCGTCGCCGGCCGGCCCAGCCTGGGCAGCAGCAGCTCGTAAGCGGCCACGAGGGCCAGGGTCATGCGCAGGTTGTGGCGGGCGGGCTCGTCGACGATCAGGTGCCGGTTCGCCGCTTCGAGCTCCTCGTGACGTGCCCGCATGGCGGCGACGAGATCGCCGTGCTCGCGGGCGAGATGGCCGTAGAAGCCGTCGAGGAGGAGGGCGGTGTCGCCATCGGGGTCGGGAACGTAGTCGCCGCCGGAGAGCCCGAACTGGTCGGTGGACATTGCGGTCCTTTCGGTACGGTGCTCGGTCCGTACACGGCCGCGATCTCGCCCGGAGGCATGACTGGCCGTGCTCGCGACCGAGCGAGCACGCCAGCGCGCTCCACCGACCTACCAGGCGCTGACAAGCTTGAGTTGATGTTGTCCCGGCCAGTCTAGCGATTGATCGTTCAGGCGAGCGCCCGGCCAGCGCGACCACGCCTCCGACGGCCGGCCCCACGACCACTACCAACGGGCTGCCCTTGAGCGCCTCGACCGCGTGGAAGCCCAGGTCACGATACCCGGACATGCCCCGACGAGCTGTTCGAGTCGGTGATCGCCATGCTGACGTCGGGCATCGCGGCGATGGCCGGCTAGATTTTTCCGGCTGTTCCGCCCGTGGCGAGACCGTCGCGGCCTGCGGCGATAAGGCGGGCGTCAGGGTGCGCCGGGCACCGAGATCTTGGGCTTAAGCAGGACTTACTCGCCGTTCGTCACGCTGGTGTCATCGGGACTCTAGGAGATGACATGGACGCGAACGCCCCTCGCGAGGACAGTGCCGGCGGCTGGAGCCAGTTCGGCGACAAGCCGCCCGCCACCGGGACCTTCACCCGGCCCGGGCCGGTGCTGCCGCCTCCTCCGCCGCCGCAGCGACGGGCCGGGTTCGTGCTCACGCGCAAGGCGGTCGCCGGGCTGGCGCTGGCGGCGTTCGCGGCGCTGACGGCGACCGCGCTCGGGGGCGGCGCCGTCGGCGCCTACGTCGCCGGCGCCGGGCAGCCGGTCCCGACGGTCACCAAGACCGTGGCGAGCCCGGTCTTCCGCACGGCCTCCGGCCAGCTCACGGTCGCGCAGGTGGCGGAGAAGGTGCAGCCGTCGGTCGTGATGATCCAGGGGCAGTCCGCCGAGGGCTCCGGCGTGGTGCTGTCGGAGGACGGGCTGATCCTCACCAACAACCACGTGGTGAGCGGCCAGGGCAAGCAGCTGACGGTCAAGTTCAGTGACGGCAAGACGGCCAAGGCCACCGTGGTCGGCACCGACCCGGCCACCGACCTCGCCGTCATCCGGGCCGAGGGTGTGTCGGGGCTGGCCAAGGTCACGCTGGGCGACAGCGACCAGCTCAAGGTGGGGGACGACGTGCTGGCCATCGGCAGCCCGCTCGGCCTGGACGGGACGGTGACGTCCGGCATCATCAGCGCGCTCGACCGTACCGTGACCGCCGGCGGCGGCCGGGGCGACCAGCAGCTCCCGCCGGGATTGGGCGGGCAGGGGCAGAGCCAGGCCGAGGAGCCGACCACGCTCGGCGGCATGATCCAGACGGACGCGGCGATCAACCCGGGCAACTCCGGCGGCGCCCTGGTGAACGCGGCCGGCGAGCTGGTCGGCATCAACAGCGCGGTCGCCGCCGACGGCGTCAACCTCGGCTTCGCGATCCCCGTGAACACCGCCAAGCAGGTCTCCGAGCAGCTCATCAGCAACGGCAAGGTGACCCACGCCTTCCTCGGGGTGAGCGTCACCGACGCCACCGGCGACGTGCCCGGCGCGCTGATCCGCCAGGTCAGCGCCGGCAGCCCGGCCGAGAAGGCCGGGCTGAAGCAGGGAGACCTGATCACCAAGATCGGTGACACGGCGGTCTCCGGCGGCGACACGGTGGTGGGCCAGGTCCGCGGGTTCAAGGTCGGCCAGCAGGTGCCGGTCACGTACCAGCGGGACGGCAAGACCGACACCGTGACCGTGACCATGGAGGAGAAGAAGTAACCCGTCTCCCGCGAACTTCCCGGTCAGGCATCGACCGGGAAGTTCGCGCGGAACACGCCCTGCGGGTCGCGGGCGCGCTTGAGCTCGCGCAGCCGGGCCAGAGTCCCCTCGTCGAAGGCGTCCGCCGCCCGCTCCCCCGCGGTCAGGAACGTGTACGGCTTGCGCCCGCTGACGCGCAGCTCCCCGACCAGCTCGGCCCGCCTGGCGACCACCGCGTCCTTGAGGTGCGGCAGCCCGAGACCGATCAGATAGAGCAGGTACGGCTCCGCGACCGCGCCCCGGGCACCCGCCCCGGGCCGCTCCTCGGCCAGCGCACCGCCCAAATGCCGCACCTGGAGACCGAGCAGCGGGGCCAGCGGAGCGTCCAGCAGGACCCGCTCGTCCAGCTCCGTCAGCAGCTCGGCACGGGCCATGGCGGGGGCGGGATCGGTCGGCTCGGCGGTGATGTCGCCCAGGTTCGCGACCGGCAGCGCGGCCCGCTTGTCCACGACAGCTCCGTCGATCTTGTCCAGGGCGGCCAGCAGCGCGCCGCCCTCGGCGGCGTCGCCCAGGTAGGCGGCGTCCACGGCCACCATGGGCGGCCCGTCGGGGAGCTGGACCCGGTTGAACCAGACCGACAGCTCGTCCGGCGCGTTCTCGATGATCCGCCGGTAGGCGTCGAACACCTCCGCGGTCCGCGGGCCCGGCCACATCACGCGCCCGCCGTACAGCCGCGGCGCCGGGTGCAGGTCGAACTCCACGGCGGTGACCAGCGCGAAGTCGCCCCCGCCGCCCCGCAGAGCCCAGAACAGGTCCGGGTCGGAGTCGGCGGTCACCCGGGACCGGTCGCCGTCGGCGTCCACGACGTCGAAGGCGCGCACGGAGTCCGAGGCCCAGCCGTACTTCCTGCCGAACCAGGACAGTCCGCCGCCCAGCGTGTAGCCGACCACGCTGATGGCCGGCATGCTGCCCGCCAGCCCGGTCAGGCCGTGCGGCCCGGCCTCCTGGAGCACCTGACCCCACCGGGCGCCCGCGCCCGCCCTGGCCACGCGCTGCCCGGAATCCACGGTTACGCCGTTCAGGTGGCCTGTACGCAGCAGGATCACGCCGTCGGTGGCTCCCGAGGCGCCGTGGCCGTTGGGCTGGGCCGCCACCGTGAGGCCGGACTTGCGGGCGTGGCGCACGAGGGCGGCCACGTCGTCGGCGTCCTCGGCCGTGATCACGGCGGCCACCGGCTGGGCGACCGTCAGGTTCCACGCCTTGGCGGCCGCGTCGAAGCCGCCGTCCTCGGGCAGCAGCACCTCGCCCCGCACGGCGTTCCGCAACTCGTTGAATGTCATGGTCTCTCCCGTTTCTGAGGTGTTCGGGGCTATGACGGAGCGGGAGGCGAGAAGGTGACCGCGATCGCCTGTCACCTTTGGCGGGGCTGCGCCGTCAGGTAGGTAGGAGCCCTGATCGAGGATGTGACCGTGGACGCCGACGACTTTCTTGCCGACCTGTTCGAGGAGCACCGCACCCATCTCAGGGCGGTGGCCTACCGGATGCTCGGCTCTCTCGCCGAGGCCGAGGACGCCGTCCAGGAGTCGTGGTTGCGGCTCAGCCGTACGGACTCGGGTGAGATCGACAATCTGGGGGGTTGGCTCACCACGGTCGTCGGCCGGGTCTGCCTGGACATGCTGCGCACGCGTACGTCACGGCGCGAGGACCCGCTGGAGCAGCGGCTGCCCGACCCGGTCATCAGCCCAGAGGACGGGGGCGACCCCGAGCAGCAGGCGCTGATCGCCGACTCGGTCGGGCTGGCACTGCTCGTGGTGCTGGAGTCGCTCAGCCCGGCGGAGCGGCTGGCGTTCGTGCTGCACGACATGTTCGCGGTGCCGTTCGAGCAGATCGCCCCGATCGTGGGCCGCACTCCCGCGACGGCCAAGAAGCTCGCGAGCCGGGCGCGGCAGCGCGTACGCGGGACGGTCCCGTCGCCCGACCCCGACCCGGGCCGGCAGCGCCAGGTCGTGGACGCCTTCCTGGCCGCCGCACGCGACGGCGACTTCGAGGCGCTGCTCGGGGTGCTCGATCCGGACGTGGTGATGCGCCTGGACGCGGGAGCCGCGGGCGGGATGCGGACGATCATCGGCGCGGCGGCCGTGGCCGGCGAGGCGACGAACTTCCGGCGGTTCAGCCGCGCCTACACGGTCGAGCCGGTGCTGGTCAACGGCATGGTCGGGCTCGTCGGCAGGGAGAACGGCCGGCCCCGGTCGGTGCTCGGCTTCACGATCACCGACGGCAGGATCACCGCCCTGGAGATCCTCAACGACCCGGAGCGCCTCGCCCTGCTCGACCTGAGCGCGTCGGCCGGGTAAGCGTCAGCGGAGGGAGATGTACAGGGCCTCGCCGACCTTGCGGTAGCCGACGCGGGCGTAGACCCGCGCGGCGCCGTCGTCGGCCGGGGTGAGGAACGGGGTCGTGACCCCGGCGCCCGCTCCCTCGCGGGTCAGCAGCGCCGTGACCGCTCCCGCGATGCCGCGCCGCCGGTGCGAGGGCAGCACCGCGATGCCCGCGACCTCGGCGACCCCCTGGTGCGGGCGGCCGAGCTGCCCGGCGCCGACGGCCTCCCCGGCGTCGAAGGCGGCGGCGATCAGGCCGCCGCCGTCGAGGACCCGCCGGAACCGCGCGATGTCGTGCTCGGTGGGCTCCGGCGCGTCGAACGCCTCGTTCATCACCCGCGCGACCTGCCAGAGGTCGGCATCCTCGGTCACGAGCGCGACCCGTACGTCCACCGGCCGCTCCACCACCTCGTCCGGCGGGCACACCAGCAGCGGGTAGCGCCCCTCCTGGGCGAACCCGGCCGCGAGCAGGGCGTCCTCCACCTTCGGGGACACCTGCGGCACGTATTCCAGGCGGGGCGTCCTGGCCCGCGCGCGGAACGCCTCGACCAGCCCGGCGACCTCGTCCGCCGTGGGCACGGCGTCGTCGTCGGGAACGGCGTAGTTGAACGGGAGCGCGTCGTCGTGCTCGTCGAACTTGATCGTGAACGGCCCGCACCGGACCGCCCGGTCCCCCGCCATCGACCTGAGATAGGCATGCACGTCAGCGCCCAGCAAATGCGTTCTCCTTCCCGAAGGATCCGACGCATACGCTATCGCCAGTGGCGCCTGATCACCCGCCCCCGGGGACGATCAGGCCGCTCTCGTAGGCGGCGATCACCGCCTGCACCCGGTCCCGCAGCCCCAGCTTGGTCAGCACGTTGCTGACGTGGGTCTTCACGGTGTGCTCGCTGACGACCATGGCCTGCGCGATCTCCGCGTTGGACAGGCCGCGGGCGATCATGCGCAGCGTCTCCTGCTCGCGTGCCGTGAGCACGGCCAGCCGCTCCGTCGGCGGCACGGCCGGACGGGCGGCCGCTCTGGCGGTGAACTCGGCGATCAGCTTCGTGGTGACCGACGGCGCGAGCAGTGACTCGCCGGCCGCCACCACCCGTACGGCGTGGATGAGGTCGTCGCGGCGGACGTCCTTCAGCAGGAACCCGCTCGCCCCCGCGCGCAGCGCGTCGTAGACGTAGTCGTCCAGGTCGAACGTGGTCAGCATGAGGACGCGGCAGCCGCTGTCCGCGCACACGATCCTGGCCGCCTCGATGCCGTCCATGACCGGCATGCGGATGTCGAGCAGCAGCAGGTCGGGACTGTGCTCGCGGACGGCGGCGACGGCCTGCTCGCCGTCCCCCGCCTCGGCGACGACCTCGATGTCCGGCTGGGCGTTGAGGATCATGCTGAATCCGGCGCGTACCAGCTCCTGGTCGTCCGCGACCACCACGCGCACGCTCATGCCGCCACCGCCCGGCCGGCCAGCGGGAGCCGTACGAGGACCCGGAAGCCCGGCCCGTCGGGGCGCCGGCCGAAGTCGGCGGTGCCGCCGCAGGCCGCGGCCCGCTCGCGGATGCCGATCAGGCCGTTGCCGCCCGAGGGGAGCGAGCTTCCTGAGCCGCGGCCGTCGTCGGCAATGTCGATCATGAGGGTGTCGTCCTGCCAGGCGAGTCTGATGTCGGCACGGGCCGCGCCCGCGTGCTTGACGATGTTGGTGAGGGCTTCCTGGGTGATCCGGTAGGCGGCGATCTCCGTGTCGGGAGTCAGCGGCCCCGGCTCGCCGGAGCTGGAGTATGTCACGTCGAGACCGGTGGCCCTGACCTGTTCGGCCAGGGTGGTGAGCGCGGCGATCGTCGGCTGCGGCGCCCGCGGGCCCTCTTCCTCCTTGAGCACGCTCAGCATGCGGCGGAGCTGGATCATGGCGTCGCGCCCCGCGGCGGCGATCGCGTCGAAGACGGCCTCCGCCCTGGCGGGGTCGCTCCTGACCACCACCGGTCCGGCTTCGGCCTGGACGACCATGAGGCTGACCGCGTGGGCCAGGATGTCGTGCATGTCGCGGGCGATCCTGGCCCGCTCGCGTTCGGCGGCCCGCTCGGCCTCGGCCTGGCGCTCGCGGGCCAGCTGGACGGCGCGTTCCTCAAGCGCGGCGGCGTGGGCCCGGGAGGCTGCGGCGGCCCGGCCGATGGCGTAGGCGGCGGTGAAGAGCACGACGCCGCGCATCGCGGTCTCGGAGGAGCCGACGATGAGCAGGCCGCCGGCGATCGTGAAGGCCAGCATGATCAGGCGGGGCCACCTGGCGGAGTAGGCGGCCACGGTGTAGAGCGCCATGAGCGAGCCGTACCAGATGGGCTGCGCGGCCACCTCGTCGACGACGTCGTAGAGGCCGGTCGCGATGAGGCTGGCGGCCAGGACGGTCACCGGCGCGCGGCGCCGCCAGATCAGCGGCACCGCGGCGGTGACCACGACCGCGTAGCCCCACCAGTGCCAGGGCCCGCCGTACGGGTTCTCGCGGGTGAACAGCGGCCACAGCTGCGCGACCAGCACCAGCAGCGCGAGCGCCGCGTCCACCCAGATCGGCGGCAGCGAGCTCGACCACCGGCGAATCGCCGCAAAGAACCGTAGGTCGGACACGACATCCCATCTTGCCTCGTACGTCATGCGAGCGCTGCGGCGGGCCTGGGCGTGGCGGGGACCTGGCGGGCGACGGGGACGAACGAGACCAGCAGGCAGAGGGCGCCGAGCGGGATGAGGTCCTTCTCGATGAACGGCAGGATGAGGTCGACCATGACCAGGAGGGGCGTCCACACCCTGACCCGGCGCAGCGCCGCGAGCTGCACGACGAGGGCGAGCTGGCCGGCGAAGAACAGGAGCGGGACGACGTCGTAGACGACGGCCGAGACGCCGGGGACACTCTGGACCCGGTCGAACAGCACGCCCATCGCCTCGTTGTCGGCGGACATGAACCCGACCACGATGTCGATGCCGAACTGTGCGAGCAGCGCCACGACGCCGACGGTCCCGGCCGCCGCGCTCGCGGTGGCCGGCGCGTTCCCCCCGGCCATCCGCCGCATCTGCCAGAAGACGGGGACGAACAGGACGAGTGCCGCCATGAAGGCGAGGTGGCCGGTGGTCCACGCGATGCCGGGACCCCGGCTGCCGTCGAGGCCGTCGAGGATCCGGATCACGCCGTAGGCGAGTACGAGCAGGGGCGCGGCGATGAAGGGGATACGGGAGTTCATAGGGACGATCCTCGGCCTCGCGGGGGTCCTCGGGCATCGCCGGTGAGGGCGATTCCGCGCCTCCCTCTCAGGAGCGAGGACGAATCCGTCGCTCAGCCGCGCCGCTGCGCGTAGTGCTGCTGGATCAGCGCGGCCGCGCAGGCCATCGTGGCCAGGCCGAACCCGATGCCGACGAACATGTTGAGATCGGAGGTGGAGGTGACCATGTTGCCGACCGCGAAGATCGCCAGCAGCAGCCACAGCACGGGTCGGGGGATACGGACGGGGTTCATGGCGTGCTCCTCACAAGATCGGGTGACGCCCAAGACGCTACGGATCGCCGTCGCCACGGGCGATCCCGCCAGTGAGACAGCCCGAGGTACAGCAGGCTGTACTGTTCGTCCGCCATCACCTCTTTGCCCTGGGAGATGCCCTAGGGTCTGAGGATGCCGACTCCCGACGCGGGGCCCTTACGCCGGTGGGACATGGTGGCCCGGACCCGCGCCACCCTCGACGCCCTCGAACACCTCGTCGGCGGCGTCGGCACCGCGATCCTGGCGATCCTGGCCGTCTTCGTCGTGGTCATCACCGCGCTGGCCTGCCTCGTGGGGGTGGGCCTGCTCCTGGTGCCCACCGCGCTGCACGTGCTGCGCATCGTCGCCGACCGGGAGCGGGGGCGGCTGTCCCGCTGGGGGCCTGACGTCGTCATCAGTCCCGACCCGGTTCCGTCCGAGTTGCGGGCGGCGATCACGAACCCGGCGAGCCGGCGCGAGCTGTACTGGGTGCTGATCCACGGGTTCTTCGGGCTGCTGCTCGGGGCGGTCGGCATGACGCTGCCGCTCAGCGCGGTACGCGACCTCACGTTCCCGCTGTGGTGGCGGCTGATGCCGGATGGGGCGGGTGTGGACCTCTGGGTGGTGCGCGACCTCCCGGGCGCCCTCGCGGTCGGCGCGCTGAGCGTGGGCTGGATCGCGCTGACCCTGGCCCTCGTCCCCGGCATGGCGCGCCTGCAGGCGTGGCCGGGGCGGCGGCTGCTGGCCGCCGATCCCAGCACCGACCTGGCGCTGCGGGTCGCCCAGCTCACCGCGACCCGCGCGGAGGCGCTCGACGCGCACGCCGCCGAGCTGCGGCGGATCGAGAGATCGCTGCACGACGGCACGCAGAACCGGCTCGTCGCCGTCAACGTCATGCTCGGCGCGGCCCGCCGCGCGCTGGCCCGCGACCCGGCCACCGCCGACGCCATGCTCGAACGCGCGCAGGACGCCGCCGAGCAGGCGCTGGCCGAGCTCCGCGCGGTCTCCCGCAGCATCCTGCCCCCGGTGCTGACGGACCGGAGCCTCGCTGACGCGTTGACCGGCCTGGCCGCCGGCTGCCCCGTCCCCTGCCGGATCGACGTCGACATGCCCGGCAGGTGCGCCGCGTCCGTCGAGGCCACGGCCTACTTCGTGGTGGCCGAAGGGCTCACCAACATCGCCAAGTACAGCCAGGCGCGGCACGCCACCGTCACGATCCGGCGGCACGACGACCGGCTGGATCTCCGGATCACCGACGACGGCCGCGGCGGAGCGGACGAGCGGAGCGGGTCGGGGCTGGCCGGGATCCGCCGCCGGGCCGAGGCCCTCGACGGGACCTTCGCGCTGACCAGCCCAGAAGGCGGACCTACCACCATGAAGGTGAGCCTCCCATGCGGATTGTGATCGCCGAGGACGACCCGCTCCTGCGCGAGGGGCTCGCGCTGCTGCTGCGGGCGGAGGGGCTGGACGTCGTGGCCACCGCGCCCGATCCGGACGGCTTCCTGACCGCGATCGACGTCCACCAGCCGGACGTCGCCATCGTGGACGTCCGGATGCCCCCGACCCACACCGACGAGGGCATCGTCGCGGCCGTCGAGGCCCGGCGGCGCCAACCGGAGCTGGCCGTGCTCGTGCTGTCGGCGTACGTGGAGCAGGCGTTCGCCACCGACCTGCTCGCCCACGGCAGCGCCCGGCTGGGCTACATGCTCAAGGAGCGGGTGGGGCGGGTCGAGGAGTTCATGGGCGCGCTGCACCGCGTGGCGGAGGGGGGCACGGCCATCGATCCGGAGGTCGTCGCGCAGCTGCTGGCCCGCAGCAGGCCCGACAGCCGGCTCGACCGGCTCAGCCCGCGCGAGCGCGACGTGCTGGCGCTGATGGCCGAGGGCCTGGGCAACGCCGCCATCGCCGAGCGGCTGTTCGTCACCGACGGCGCCGTGCACAAGCACATCCGCAGCATCTTCTCCAAGCTCGACCTGGCGCCGACCGACCGGACCGACCGGCGGGTGGCGGCCGTCCTGCACTACCTGGAGAACGGGAAATAGCGGGCTAGGCGCCCAGGTCGCGGGCGATGTTGTCCAGCCTGGTCGCCAGATCCTCCAGGGCCTCCTCGCTCAGGCCGCCCTCCGGCAGCCGGGCCGCGAGCTCGTCGCGGTGCGCGATGACCAGGCCCTTGTGCGCGTCATCCACCTCATCGGCCGGCAGGACCACGCAGTCACCCCGGACGAACACCAACGTGGCGTCGGGTTCCTCCGACTGCAGCAACTGGCGGACGCATTCAAGATCGATGAGAGACATCTCTGCTCCTCTGCCCCGACTGACCTCAAACTGGGCGCTTACCCAGAGGGCGCTCATCCGAACGTCGGAGGGCCGCCGTCGGCGTGCGAGCGCCGCACGCTGAACGTCACCAGATACACGGCGGCCCCCAGCGCCACGAGGGCGGGCGGCACGGCGAGCAGCGGCCGCGCGGCCAGCAGGGCCAGCACGGTGAGGACCACCCCCACCAGCAGCCCGAGCGCGGCCGCCAGCAGGCGCACGCCGAGCCAGTTCGACGGCGGCGGCGCCTGCGGCCACTCGCCATGGCCGCCTCCGTGCACGTCGGGCACGCCGGTGTCGCTCACCACGCCGGAGGAGGTGATGTCCTCGGGAGGCGGCGGCTCGCGCAGCACGGGAGCGAAGAACTCGTCCTCGGGATCGTTGTCGCGCCTGTTCATCCTGGATCACCTCACCGGATCGGCTTCCTCCAGCTCGTGCAGGAACGGGTTGACCACGGCGTTCAGCTCGGCCAGGAGCGCTTCGAGCGAGGCCTGGGCGTCGTCGAGGTTCGGCAGGCCCGCGGCCCGCGCGTGGGTGGGCGTGGGCAGGCGCTCGACCGGCAGCGGCACGCGGAGCTCCAGCGTGCTCAGCGCGGTCGGCCGCTCGTACGGCGGCGGCACGTAGGTGGGCTCCTGGCGCTGCCAGCTCGACCAGCCCCGCGGCAGCGGGAACGGGAGCGGGGCGGCCAGCTCGACCACCGCCAGCAGGCCCGGCACCTCCTCCGGCCGGTGACAGGTCGCGTCCAGCACCCGCGGGTGGCGGCGCACGTAGGCGTGCTCCGCCACCGGGCGCGTGGCCACCTCCCACGCGCCCAGTGCGAAGTGCAGCGGGTCCAGAGTGACGCCGCCCGCGGCCGGCTCGCCGTGCACGGCTTCGAAGGCATGCCGCCATCTGCGCAGCTCCTCGCCGTAGCGCTCCTGCGCGCTGCCCGGCTCCGCGCCGTCGCGCCCTCGCGCGGCGCCGATCCAGAACGCCTGCGTGCCGGCCATGCGCCTCCCCCGGTGTCAGCCCTTGATCTCGATGCGGCGGGCGCGGCCCTTCTCGGTCTTGGGAACGCGCAGGATCAGGATGCCGTCCGTCAGCTCGCCGCCGATGTGCTCGGTGTCGGCGTCGCTCGGCAGGATCGTCCGGTAGACGAACCGTCCGGTGCGCCGGCGCAGCATCTGGCCCTTGTCCTCCTCGTTGATCTCCCCGGAGACGCACAGCTCGCTGTCGTTGACCTCGACGTTGATGTCGTCCCGCTTCAGCCCGGGAAGCTCCGCCCGCACGATGTAGGCGTCCGGGGTCTCCTCGGTCTCCGCCACCGGCCGCCAGGCTGCCATGTCGCTCTCCGCGCCCTGCTCGAAGAGCCGCCCCATCTGATCCCACAGCTGCTCGAACTCGGTGAAGGGATCCCAGGACCGCCTCTGCCAGGGAACACCCGCCTGCATCGCTCCGCGATTGCGCCTTATCGGCAAAGCCACTGCTTTCTCACCTCCGTGACGTGAGGGACACCGTCGTCCCCCTCCTCCAAATTCATCCCGTACCCGCAATCTTCCGTCATGAACGGTTCCGTCGCAGGTCAGAGGGCGTGTCGAAGCCATCGGACGGGGAAGCTGGGTGGACATGACCGACGGAACGGGGACCATGCCGGGCCCGGGCGCCGGGGAATCGGTCACGCTGGCGCTCGCGGGCGACACCATGCTCGGCCGCGGCGTGGCCGAGCGGCTGAGCCTGACCGCCGACCCGGCCGACTTCTTCGACACCGGCGTGCGCTCGGTGCTCTCCCGGGCCGATCTGGTCCTGTTCAACCTCGAATGCTGCGTCTCGGCCCGCGGCCGGCGCTGGGACCCGCTGCGCAAGGCGTTCCACTTCCGTGCCCCGCCCCAGGCCGCGGCGATGCTGGCGGAGCTGGGCGTGCACGCGGTCACGCTGGCCAACAACCACGCCCTGGACTACGGCCACGAGGCCCTCCTCGACACCCTCGACCACCTGGCGGCTGCCGGGATCCGCACCGTGGGCGCAGGCGCCGACCTGGCCCGGGCCTGGGAGCCCGCCGAGCTGAAGGTGGGGGATCTCCGCCTGGCGGTGCTGGGCGTCACCGACCATCCCCCCGAGTTCGCGGCCACCGAGCGCAGGCCCGGCGTCGCGTACGCCGACCTCGGCTCCGGGGTGCCGGACCGGCTCACGAGCACGATCGGGAGCCTGGACGCCGACCTCGTCCTGGTCTGCGTCCACTGGGGCCCGAACATGACCTCCAAGCCCGTCACGCACGTCCGCCGCGCCGCCCGGGCCCTGGTGAAGGCCGGCGCGTCCCTGGTGGCCGGGCATTCCGCGCACGTCTTCCACGGGGTCGCCGGACCGGTCCTGTACGACCTGGGCGACCTCATCGACGACTACATCGTGGACCCCGAGCTCCGCAACGACCTCGGGCTGATCTTCCTGGTCACCCTGGACGAGCGGGGCCCGGTACGGCTGCGCGCCGTCCCCATCGCGCTGGACTACTGCCGTACGAGGATCGCGAACGACATGGAGACCCGCTGGATCCGGGCCCGGTTCACCGCCGCCTGCGCCGACCTCGGCACCGAGGTCAGGTCGGAGGCCGGCACGCTCACCGTCGATCTCCGGCCACAGGTGGATTGACCGGACGCGCCACCCACTTCGGGTACGCGGTCAATTACCCACAGTGACCATATGGTGTGGTCAGTGGCCCTTTTGGGGTCCGGCACCTAGCGAGAGGATCGACATGGCGCACGAACCGAGAATCGACGTCGAGAGCAGAGCCCAGTCGGTCAGGAACAGCCTGACAGAGGAGCAGTCCGAGCGGATCGTGGACGCGCTCGGCGAGCAGGGGGTCTGGTTCTCGACCCCGCATCCTCGCGTGAGCGAGGCGCCCAGGCCCGACCGCGTCTGGGAGCTGGTGGGCGACAAGCCGCACCTGGGGCGCACGGCCACCGGGCGGGCCGCGATCTACCTGGCCGACGGGCACGCCGCGCTGACCCGGCCGCTGATCTTCGCCGACGGCTTCGGTTACGGGCCCAGCGACCTGGACGCGTTGTGGGCCCACTTCAACAGCGAGCGCAGCCCCGGGTTCCTGGACCAGCTCCGGACCATGGGCATCGACGTCATCCTCCTGGGCTTCGACCAGCGTCAGACGTACATCCAGGCCAACGCCGCCGTGGCGGTCACCTGCGTCCAGCGGGCCATCCGGGAGCGGCAGGGCGACCTCCCGCTGGTCGTCGGCGGCGTCAGCATGGGCGGCATGATCACCAGGTACGCGCTGGCGCGCATGGAGACCGAGGGTGCCGACCACCAGACCGACAAGTACTTCTCCTACGACACGCCGCACCTCGGCGCCTGGATCCCGCTGGTGCTCCAGCAGCTCGCCTACCTGCACGAATCGCTGGAGCCGAGCGCGAACGGCCCCGGGCAGGCCGAGCTGATCCGCAGCCCGGCCGCGCAGCAGCTCCTGTGGGCCTGGGTCGAGAACGAGGACTACTCGGGCCCCGTGACCACCGCGAGCCCGCTGCGCACGGACTTCCTGGACGACCTGCGCCGGGTCGGCTGGTTCCCGATCCGCCCGTACAAGCTGGGCCTGGCCAACGGGGTCGGCGACGGCACGGGGCGCGACCTGCCGCCGGGCACGCCGGTGTTCGACCTGCACTACGACCCGCTGCAGCTCACGGCCAAGATCCAGCCGGACATGGGCCAGCTGCAGAACGTCGGCACGGTCAAGTTCGGGGCTCCGACGTGGACGAGCGCCACCTCGCACGTGGCCGCGTTCGACGGGGCGCCGGGCGGCACGCTCGACTCGTGGGGCAGGGTGGCCGACGCGATCGGGCTGCCCGTCCAGGATCGGTTCCGCCACAGCTGCTTCGTGCCCGCGGTCAGCGCCATCGCCCTGGCCAGGGACCCGTACCAGTGGCAGACCGACCTGTACAGGGACCTTACCGAGCTGCCGAAGGACGAGACATTCCTGGACGCGTTCTGCTGCGACACGGCCAACACCGAGCACGGCAACGTGTCCGAGGTGCTGATCGACTGGTTCCTGGAGCTGGACCGATCCAGTCCCGTGCCGCTCTACTTCCAGGTGGCCGAGCAGATCGCCGAGGCCATCCGGCGAGGGGACCTGGCGCCCGGCTCCCG
>NZ_JBSGFQ010000098.1:0-862 GCF_053603495.1 Nonomuraea sp. NPDC004186
ACTTTCTTGGGGGGAGAGCATGACGACTGCGTTCATGACGCCGGCGCCCGTTCACACGACGGCGCGGCATACGGGACGGGCCCGCTCCCGTCCCCTCGCGCTCCCCGGGCCTCGGCCGTCGTGCGACCAGTCGTGGCAGGCCGTGTCACAGTCGAAAGATGGCATCCCGGAGCCGGTCACACGTGAGCTGACGGGCCGGAGATCAACGCCTCTGGCTGTCGATGGTGTTACGTCGACAGGCGAGCGGGCCCAAGGCTAGGGTGCGGGGCTTTGCTGCGCCACAAGATCGCCGAATCGCTGCGTTCAGGACTCGCCCCGCCCGATTTTGATCTCGGGGGCCACGAGAGCTCAATTGCTGCTCGACGGCCAGCTTCCCCAGGAGCGACCCGATCCGCTCTCCTCGCTGTACTGCTTCGCCTTGGTCACACAATCAGGGCAGATGGGCTCGTCGACAGACCTGGCCACGGCTTCCGGTTTGGCCGGCCGAAGAGAGCCGAGGACCGTGATCCCTGGCGGCATGCGGGTCTCGGGATCGATCAGGAAAGTTACGACTTCTTTCGGGTCGAAGCTGAATGTGCGCTTGCACGCATAGCACCGGCCGGTCGTCTCGCGATGTTCGCTCATGTTCGCCCCTTCCTACCGGCACGGTACCGGTCGCCATGAAGGGCGCGTAATAACGGTCCTGTCCGTTCAGGAGACCGGTATGGGGGTGGATGCTTCCACTCGTCAAGCCACCATGCCCGCGGTCGCAGGGCTGAGCCATCATCAATACCGAGAGGGCCCAGGCAAGGGGAGCGCGAGGCGGGCGGGGTGATGCGCGGCGACTTCGGCAAGTCCGTCGGGGGCGCCCCGGTCAATGAGG
>NZ_JBSGFQ010000098.1:872-47338 GCF_053603495.1 Nonomuraea sp. NPDC004186
CCACCCGTGGTGTTGGTGGTCCTTTCCCCCACACAACACAGCCTGAGCCCTTTCGCGCGAAGCGCGCCTCGCCTGAGAAGACCACGCCTTTGGGGGTCGAAAGCCCCCTGGGAAGCACTGTCTGGAACCCCTGGAAGGCGTCGCCTCAGCGCCCCTGGTTCGCGACGGCCTCGATGGCGGCCTTGGCGGCGTCCGGGTCCAGGTATTCGCCGCCCGGCCGCTGAGGCTGGAAGTCGGAGTCGAGCTCGTACAGCAGCGGAATCCCCGTCGGGATGTTGAGGCCCGCGATCTCCTCGTCGCCGACCCCGTCCAGGTGCTTGACCAGGGCTCGCAGGGAGTTGCCGTGGGCGGCCACCAGGACCGTGCGGTCGGCCGACAGGTCGGGGACGATCGAGTCGTACCAGTACGGGAGCATGCGGTCGACCACGTCCTTCAGGCATTCCGTACGGGGCATCAGCTCCGGGGGAAGCAGGGCGTAGCGGGGGTCGCCGGCCTGGGAGAACTCGTCGTCGTCCGCGATCGGGGGCGGCGGCACGTCGTACGAGCGGCGCCACAGCATGAACTGCTCGTCGCCGAACTCCTCGCGCGTCTGGGCCTTGTTCTTGCCCTGGAGGGCACCGTAGTGGCGCTCGTTGAGGCGCCAGCTCCGCTTCACCGGCAGCCAGAGCAGGTCGGCCTCCGCCAGCGCCAGCTGGGCCGTCTGGATGGCCCGGGTCAGCAGGCTGGTGTGGACGATGTCCGGGCGCAGTCCGGCGTCCTGGAGGAGCTTGCCGCCGCGGCGGGCCTCGTCCTCACCCTTGGCCGAGAGGCTCACGTCCACCCAGCCGGTGAACAGGCCCTTCGCGTTCCAGTCACTCTCGCCGTGCCTAAGCAGCACCAAAGTCGCCATATCGCCAATCCTATGGTCAGGGATTACCGGTCCGGGTCGGCGAATCGGGCGAACGCCTGCAGGTTGGCCAGCGACTCCCCGCGCTTGGCCCGCCATTCCCACTCGCGCCTGATCGACGAGGCGAACCCCAGCTCCAGCGCCCGGTCGAACCAGTCGTCCGAGTACGTCAGCACGCACCCCAGCAGCCGGTCCACCTCCGCCTCGGTGACGGCGGCCAGTGGCACCCGGCCCACCAGGTAGACGTCCCCCACGGGGTCGAGCGAGAAGTGCACGCCGTACATCGCGCCGTTCTTGCCGAGCAGCCAGCGGTAGAACTCGGTGTGGTTCTCGTCGGGCTGGCGGCAGAAGAACGCCTCGACGTGCAGCGCCTGCTCCCCCACGATCAACCACGTCATGGTGGCGAGCTTGTGCTGCCCGGGCAGTTTGACCAGGAACGCGCCCGGCCGCGGCTCGTCGTAGGTGACGTCCGCGGCCTTGAGCGCGGCTTCGACGACATCGCGCATGCCGACAAGGATAGAAGGCCGCCAGAACAAAGGTCGGGCTGGAAAGGGCTAGAAGTTCAGGGCGATGGGCGTTTTGTGGAGGTTTGCGATGGCGGCCGCGTACACCTCCACCAGGCGGGACGCGGTCGCCTGCCAGCCGAACGCCGCCGCGTGCGCGCGGGCTCCCGCCGACATCGAGTCGCGCCAGCGCGGCGAGACGACGAAGCGGCGCAGCGCCTGCGCCCACTGCGCCGGGTCGTGGCCGTCCACGAGCAGGCCCGACACCCCGTCCCGCACGGCGGTGCGCAGCCCGCCCACGGCGGCGGCCGCCACGGGGGTGCCGCAGGCCTGGGACTCCAGGGCGACGAGGCCGAACGACTCGCTGTACGAGGGCACGACCGTCACCGAGGCCGCCCGGTACCAGTCGGCCAGTTCCTCCTGGGGAGCCGGAGGAACGAGGCGGACGACGTCCGAGATGCCGAGTTCGGCGGCCAGCTCGGTGAGCAGGGACGGCCTGGCCAGGCCGTTGCCCGAGGGCCCGCCGACGCAGACCACGACCAGGCGCTCGCGCAGCGACGGGTCGTCGATGAGCATCCTGGAGGCGGCGCGGAGCAGCACGTCCGGGGCCTTGAGCGGCTGGATGCGGCCCACGAAGAGCAGGACGTGCGCGTCCTGCGGCAGGCCGAGCCGGCAGCGGGCGGCGCCCTGCGAGGCGGGCTGGAAGACGGTGAGGTTGACGCCCGGGTTCACGACGGCGACGCGCTCCTCGACGGCGCCGTACAGGTCGATCAGTTCCCGCGCCTCGTCCACGGTGTTGGCCACGAGGCGGTCGGCGACCTGCACGACCTGCTCCTCGCCGACCACGCGGGCCTTGGGCTCCGGGTTGTCGCCCTGGGCGAGCAGGAGGTTCTTGACCTTGGCCATGGTGTGCATGGTGTGCACGAGCGGCACGCCCCAGCGCTCCTTGGCCAGCCAGCCGACCTGGCCGGAGAGCCAGTAGTGGGAGTGGATGACGTCGTAGCGGCCCGGGTCGTACATGGCCTCGGTCCGCAGCACCCCGGACAGGAACGCGCAGAGCTGGCTCGGCAGCTCGCTGCGTTCCATCTCCTCGTACGGTCCCGCGGTGAGGTGGCGGACGAGGACGCCTGGGGCGAGTTCGGCCACGGGCGGGAGGTCGCGGGCGGTGGCCCGGGTGAAGATCTCCACTTCCACGCCGAGGTGAGCCAGCCGCTTGGCGGACTCCACGATGTACACGTTCATGCCTCCGGCGTCGCCCGTTCCGGGCTGGTCCAGGGGCGATGTGTGCATGCTGATGGTCGCGACCCGGCTGACCCGTCGTCGCCTCACTCGACACCACCTCCAGACGGCTTATAACCATCCAGATTTTTGCGACATTCCCGACACATGGTCATAACAGGGTATTTAGGGCGGTCGTCAACATGCCCGGGAGGGCTGGCAGGATGAGGAGCATGCGGAGAACGGCTGTGGTGACCGGGGCGAGCAGTGGGATCGGCGAGGCGACCGCGCGGCGGCTCGCCGCCGAGGGTTTCGAGGTGGTGGCGGGCGCGCGGCGGCGCGAGCGGCTCGACAAGCTCGCCGCCGAGGTGCCCTCGATCAGGCCGGTGACGTTGGATGTGACCTCCCAGGAGTCGGTCGACGCGCTGGCGGACTCGCTCGAGCGGTGCGACGTGCTGATCAACAACGCCGGTGGCGCCCTCGGCCTTGAATCGGTCGCGGAGGGGCACCTGGATGACTGGCAGCAGATGTACGAGGTGAACGTGCTCGGCTCCCTGCGCATGACCCAGGCGTTCGTGCCCAAGCTCGTCGAGTCCGGCGACGGCGTGCTGGTGATGGTGACCTCGACGGCGGGCCTGGTGTCGTACGAGGGCGGCGGCGGCTACGTCGCGGCCAAGCACGCGCAGACCTCGATGGTCGAGACGCTCCGCCTGGAGCTGGTCGGGCAGCCGGTGCGGATCGTGGAGATCGCGCCGGGCATGGTGCAGAGCGAGGGGTTCGCGGTCACCCGGTTCCGCGGGGACGAGGCGGCCGCGGCGCGCGTCTACGAGGGCGTGCCCGGCCCGCTGACCTCCGACGACGTGGCCGACGCGATCGCCTGGTGCGTGACCCGCCCCGCCCACGTGAACATCGACCGCATGATCATCCGCCCGCGGGCCCAGGCCGCCCAGCACAAGGTGCACCGCGTCAGTGGCTAGACCGGCCGGGGCCGCCAAGGCGGGGGGCAGACCGGTCGGCGCCATCACCAGGGGCACGACCGGGCACAACCGGCTGCGGCGCTCCGACCGGTGGATCGCCGCCGCGCACGGCCGGCTGCTGCGGGCCGCCGAACGCCCCCTCGTGGTGGATCTCGGGTACGGGGCGTCGCACACCACGACGCTGGAGCTGTTCACCCGCCTGCGCCGGGTGGCCCCCGGCGTCGAGGTGGTCGGGATCGAGATCGACCCGGCGAGGGTGGCGGTGGCCAAGCCGTACGAGCGGGAGGGCCTGAGCTTCCGGCTGGGCGGCTTCGAGCTGCCCGTCGGGCGCCCGCCGACGCTGGTGCGGGCCTTCAACGTCCTCAGGCAGTACGGCGAGGCCGAGGCGTGGCACTACTGGGACGTGCTCAGAGGCCGGCTCGCCCCCGGCGGCGTCCTGGTCGAGGGGACCTCCTCCGAGAACGGGCGGCGCGCGATCTGGGTGGGGCTCTCTCCGGAAGGGCCCCAGACGATCACGTTCTCGGCCCGTTTCGATGCTTTCGAGCGGCCTTCTGACCTGGCCGACCGGCTGCCGAAGACCCTCATCCACCGGAATGTGCCGGGCGAGCGGATTCATGCGTTCCTGAGCGACTTCGACCACGCGTGGGCGGTGAGCGCGCCGTACGGGGCCCATGGGCTGCGGCAGCGGTGGCTGGCCTCCGTGCGCGCGCTGTCGGGCTCCTGGCCCGTCGCCGGGCGGCCGCCGCTCGGCGGCCCGGCCCGGTGGCGGCTCGGCGAGCTGACCCTCCCGTTCTCGGCGGTGGATCCCCGCGATCAGAGGCGCGCCTCGAACACGGCGTAGGCCGCGCTGTCGAACAGCACGAAGCGGACGTCCTCCACGGACGTGTCCGCCTGCCGGACCGTGTCCAGGGCGATCCGCGCGGCGTCGTCCATGGGCCAGCCGTAGATCCCGGTCGAGATCGCGGGGAAGGCCACCGACCTGGCCTCCAGCGTGTCGGCGACCCGCAGCGACTCCCGGTAGCAGGAGGCCAGCAGCTCCGAACGGTCCACCGACATGGAGTACACCGGCCCGACCGTGTGGATCACCCACTTCGCGGGCAAGCGCCCGGCCGTCGTCGCGACCGCCTTTCCGGTGGCCAGCCCCTTGCCGTAGTGGCCGGCCCGCAGCTTCCGGCACTCCTCGAGGATCTCCGGACCGCCGCGGCGGTGAATGGCGCCGTCCACGCCTCCGCCGCCCATGAGGGAGGAGTTGGCGGCGTTCACGACGGCGTCCGTCGGCTGCTCGGTGATGTCGCCTTTCACCAACGTGATGCGCATCTCACCGAGATTGGCATCAACGGCCGCCCCGCACCAGCACCGCGGTCCCCCTGCCGGCCATGCGCACGGCCAGCAGGACGAGCCCCGGCAGCGGCAGGAGCATGGCCACGGCTCCGGCCAGGCGCTGGTCGGCGAGGACGCCGGGCGCGCCGGACGGGGCCACGAGCGAGATCCAGTCGGCCGCGACCGGGGGCGCGAGCAGCAGGTACGTCCCGACGGCGAGGTGGGTCAGGGTCACGGCGGCCAGCAGGCGGGCACGGTCGCCCCACGTCACCGGGTCCGCCTGGGTCAGGACGCCGAACACCAGCAGCCCGAGGCCGAAGAACAGGAGCTCGGTGAGCAGGTGAGGAGCGTAGCCGGACAGCGACCACGACAGCCAGGGAGTGCCGTAGAGGAGGACGAACGCCCCGAAGTAGACGGCGGGATGCGCGAGGAACCGGTACCGGCCGGCGACGGTGAACGGGGCGCCCAGGCAGAGCAGGAGCGGGGCGACGACGGTGAGCACCGTGTGCTGGACCGAGTGGACCGACAACATCGCCCGCGCGTAGCTCCCGACCCCGCCGAGCAGCACGAGCGCCGTCAGCGCCAGGCCCGCGTACCAGGCGATCGCGCGGCCGGCGGGCCAGGAGGCCGCCCTGCGCGCGGCGACCGCGTAGGCGACCGCGGGCAGCATCAGGAGGATCAGGACGGTCGGGTCCAGGCGGAGCTCGGTGATCAGCGCTCCCGGGGTGAAGGGGGCGAGCGCGTACTCCAGGGCGGCCTGGTCGTGACCGCCGCCGCCACCGGGCGGTGGCGGCGTGCGGGACAGGCCGATGGCCAGCCCGACGGCCGCCGCCATCACGATCACCTCGCCGGTGGCCAGGCGGACGAAGGTCCGGCGTACGGACCGGTCGGCGATGCCCGCGACCGTGCGGCGGCGATGGGTCCAGCCGAACAGGCCCAGGAGCACGAGGGCCGCGGTCTTGGCCAGCAAGAGCTGCCCGTACGAGCTCTGCCAGAGGTCGGACGGAGCGCTGAGCCGTACCCAGGCGCTGGCCACGCCCGAGACGGCCACGGCGGCGAAGCAGCACAACGCGAGCGCGCTGAACCTGGGCAGCACCGCCGGCAGCTCCGGGGACCTGCGGAAGTGGAGGAGCACCGCGACCAGGCCGCCGACCCAGACCGAGACCGACACCAGGTGCGACATGAGGGCGGAGACGGCGATGTCGTGGTCGCCCGCGGAGGCCGCATGCCCGACGTAGGCGGGCGGCAGCAGCCCGAACACGGCGACCGCCAGCCGGACCGCCGAGGGCAGCCGCCAGGTGAGCCCCACGACGACGGTGGCGGCCAGCACCACGAGCAGGGCCTGGGTCTGCGGGATCGAGGTGCCGAACTCCAGCAGATCAGGCGACGCGAGCAGGGCCCCGGCGGGCAGCGGGATGAGGTTGGACAGGGTGAGCACGTAGCTCAGCCCGGTCGCCAGGGCCCAGCCGAGCGCCCACCAGCCGGCCGCGCGGCGGCAGGACCGGGACTCGGGCGAGGAGGCGGGGGCCAGGAGGGCGGCGACGAGCGTACCGACGCAGCCGACCGCGCACACGTCGAAGCAGAACCGGGCCAGGGGCAGCCCCCACTCGGTGAACGGCCCGGCGGTGGGCAGCCCAGGAAGCTCCGGCTTGATGGCCCCGCCGAACCGCAGGACGACGACCAGCACCACGACGCCGGCGGCCACCGCCGCACCGGCGTAGGTCCTGGCCGACTTCCCTGCCGCGACCGATGGGACCGATGGGAACGCCCTGGCCATGGGTCAGCCCGCTTGCTTGGCGATCTCGGCCAGCTCCGCCTTCTGAGCCTTGATGATCTTGTCGGCCAGCTCGAGCGTGGGCCCGTGCTTGCCCGACTTCTTGACGGTCTCGGCCATCATCACGCCGTGCTCCAGATGGCCCGACAACGCCGACAGCCACTCCTTGTCGAAGCCGGAGCCGGCCTTCAGGTCCGCGCCCATCCGGTCGGTCGGCTCCGGCGGCACCGTCTCCTTCCAGGACTGCAGCCACGACGACATCATGTCGATGTCCGCCTTCTCCTCCGCGATGAGCTTCGTGCTCAGGTCACGGACGTACGGGGACTTTCCGCTCTTGGCCGCCACCTCGGCCAGCTGGATCGTCTGCTGGTGGTGCGTGATCATCTCCTGGCTGAAGACCACGTCAGCCTGATCGTGTGTCGTCGACGTGCTGTCCGCCGAGGCCGCGCACCCGGCCGCCAGCACCAGACCGAGCAGGGCCACAACCGCTGTACTCCAACGCATGCACGGAGATACGCACGACACGGAGACGTGGTTCACACGCCCCAAATGCCTGCTCGACAGGTTGTAGAGCTAGCCTGTAGGGCGTGAAGGGTCTTGGCGAGCTTGAGCGCAGCATCATGGACATCCTCTGGGCGGAGAGCGGCGCGCTGACCGCCCGTGAGGTCGGCAGGCTCATCGCCGACCGCGATCTTGCCCCCACCACGGTGATGACCGTGCTCGACCGCCTCACCCGGAAGGGCTTCCTCCAGCGCACCCGGGACGGCCGCGCATGGAGATATCAACCGGCCGAAAGCCGCGACGCGTACATCGCCGAGCTTATGCTGGAAGCCTTGGACATGACGGGCGACCGATCGGCCGCCCTGACTCGCTTCGCCCAGGCCGTGTCGGGCTCGGAGGCGGAGATCCTGCGCAGAGCCCTTACGGAGCTGGAGGAAGAGTGATCACGGCAGCGGCGCTGGCAGCGCTCGCCACGGCGTGCGCGGTCGGCTCCTGGCGTTTCACGACTGCCCGGTGGACCTCACGCGCTCCTCGGCTGGCCATCATCGTCTGGCAGTCCCTGGGGGTGTCCTGGGGCCTGGCCACCACCGGCGCCATGCTCGCCTACGCGGTCCAGCCGTACGGCGAAGGGGTGCTGCCCGGGCTGTTCGCGTTCGCGCGGGGGGAGGCGCCGCTGGAGGCGTGGGACCCGCTGCACGTGCTGGCCCTGATCGCGGGGCTCACCGCTCTGACCGTGCTGATCGCGGTGCTGCTCACCGCGGGTGTGCAGGCGCTGCGCGCCCGCCGCAGGCACCGCATGCTGCTCGCGCTGATCTCCCATGACGACCCCGGCGTGCCCGGGGTGCGGGTGCTCGCCCACCCCGGCGCCGCCGCCTACTGCGTGCCCGGCCTGCGTTCGCAGGTCGTGGTGAGCGAGGGCGCGCTCAAGCTGCTGTCGGAGGACGAGATGGCCGCCGTGCTCGCGCACGAGGCCGCGCACGTGCGCGAGCGGCACGACCTGGTGCTGCTGCCGTTCGCCGCGCTGCGCAGGGCGATGCCCTGGTCGAAGGTGGTGGCCGACGCGCAGGCGCAGGTGGAGCTGCTCATCGAGATGGCCGCCGACGACCGCGCCCGGCGCTACTGCTCGCCGCGCAGGCTGGCGACGGCGCTGCTCAGGTTCGGTACGGCGGGCGCCATGCCGACCCCCCAGGGCATGCTCGGCGTGCACGCCAAGCACGTCATGGCCAGGGTCGACCGCCTGATCAAGCCGGCTCCCGAGCTGGCCGCCCCGGTGCGCTACGGCTACATCGCACTCTCTGTGACCTTGGTCACCTCGGCGCCTCTCCTGTGGGTCTTCCAGCTCTGACGTGCTTGCTGGCGTTTACCGTCCCGTTTGCAATTGCAAGCACTACGGGGCAGACTATGAGGCATGGCACTACCCAAGGTCGACTCGATCGGTGAATACATCCGCGAGCAGCGGCAGCAGGCGAAGATCTCGCTGCGCCAGCTCGCGGCGGCGGCAGGGGTCTCCAACCCCTACCTGAGCCAGATCGAGCGTGGGCTGCGCAAGCCGAGCGCGGAGATCCTCAACCAGATCGCCAAGGGTCTGCGCATCTCCTCGCAGGCGCTCTACGTGCAGGCGGGCCTCATCGAGGACCGCGAGCCGCCGAGCGACGTCATCACGGCGATCAGGGCCGACACGCACCTCAGCGAACGGCAACGCCAGGTGCTGATTGATATCTATGAGTCGTTCCGTAAGGAGAAGCGCGCCGAAGACGAGCAGACCTCCCAGAATGCTCGCCCCCGGCACGACTCCGGATCGGACGACGAACCGCTGTCAGAGGAGTTTCTCGCCGCTCTTGAGCCCTATACGGCGACCTCCGGCAACGGCAACGTCACCCAGGAAACCAAGGAAGGTTAACCCATGACGCTCGCAACCGAGGTCAAGAAGCTTACGGAGTCCAAGCCGTTCTACGCCGTCGCGGGTGTCGGCGACTTCGCGGTCGAGAAGCTCCGCGAGCTGCCCGAGCAGCTGCAGAAGCTGCAGTCGCGCCGCACCGAGCTGACCAAGGACCTGCCGGAGATGGCCCGCGCGTACGCCGGCAAGGCCGAGAGCTTCGCCAAGGAGTTCCCGGAGAAGGCCCGCGGGTACGCCGACCAGCTCGCCGGCAGGGCCACCGAGGCCTACGAGGACTTCGCCACGCGCGGCCGCCGGGTCGTCAGCAAGACGAGCGGCGACGCCGCGCTGGAGCTCGAAGAGGTGGCGCAGGCCGCCAAGCCCGCCACCCCGGCCAGGAAGCCCCGCACTACCAAGGCGAGGGGCTGAGCTGACGCGAAAGCCCGCCTCCCGAGGGAGGCGGGCTTTCCGCTTTGGGGTGCCCGTCTGTCAGGGTCGCCTATTAGGCTGAAGCCGATTTCATTGCGGCGTTGTGCGGAGCCAACAACATGAATTTGATCAACAGTGTCCTCAATCTCCTCTTCCTGGTGCTCGCCGCCGTCATCTTCGGCATGTCGGCGTACGCGCTCGTGCACGCGCTACGGGTGCCGACCGGCGCTTTCGTCTCGGCGGGCAAGCTGCAGAAGAACATCTGGCTGCTGATCCTGGCGCTGGCGACGCTGTTCTCGGTGGGCGGCGCCTGGAGCTACTTCATCGACTTCCTCATCGTCGGCGGCGCCGGTTTCATCGGCCTGGGCGCGCTGGGCTTCTTCTCGATCGTTGCGGCCATCGCCGCCACGATCTACATCGTGGACGTCAAGCCGGCCGTCAAGGGCATGGGCGGGCGGGGCAACAACGGTCCCTACGGCCCCTGGTGATCAACCCGGGCGTTAGGCTGCCGACATGACCTACGACCTCCACGGGCGCACGCAGCGGTTGGAACTGTCCGACCAGGTCCTCCGCGACTTCGAGGCCGTCGTGCTGGACGCGACGCCCGAGGGGATCGTGCTGGACAGGTCGGCGTTCTATCCGGGCGGCGGCGGCCAGCCGGCGGATCACGGAGTGCTGATCTGGCAGGGCGTGGAGACGCGCGTCGTGGGGGTGCGCAAGGGCGACGACCTGCAGCTGATCCCGGCCGAGGGCGATCCGATCCCGCCGGTGGGCACCGTGGTCGAGGCGGCGGTGGCCGACGAGCGGCGCTCGGCCCTCATGCGTACGCACTCGGGGCTCCACGTGCTGTGCGGGGTGGTGTTCAGGGACTACGGCTGCCTCGTCACCGGCGGCAACATGGACGAGCTCAGCGCGCGGATGGACTTCAACCTGCCCGAGGTGCCTCCTGGGTTCAAGGAGGCCGTCGAGGACGCCTGCAACACCGAGATCGCCGCCGACCGGCGCATCGACGTACGCGTCCTGCCGCGCAAGGAGGCGTTCGACATCCCCGACATCATCCGCACGGCCACCAACCTGGTCCCGGAGACCGTCCAGGACGTGCGGATCGTCGACATCGTGGGCCTCGACACCCAGGCCGACGGCGGCACCCACGTGGCCTCCACCAAGCAGATCGGCCACATCAAGGTGGCCAAGATCGAGAGCAAGGGCCGCGGCTTCCGCCGGCTGCGCATCCAGATCTCCGACTAGTCGATCACCTCGGCGAGGCCGTCGAGCAGCGGGCCGAGCCCGAACTCGAAGAGCCGGTCCAGGTCGAGGTCGAAGTCGCCGGCCAGCTCGGCCACGACCCCGGCGAAGGCCGGATAGTCGTTCGACTCGGCGATCCAGAGCAGGTGCTCCTCCTGCCCGGCCATGAACTCTTCGGCGCTGAGCCCCGTGGCGGCCTGGGCCTGCCGCTCCAGCTCGAGGTTGGCGGCGATGCCCTGCACGTAGCTGTAGACCAGGGTGTGCACGTGCATCTTGGCCGTGGCGTCGAGCCTCGTGCCCGCCAGCGCGGCCATGACCCACTCCGTGTGCCTCAGCAGGCTGGCCGAGGGCAGCGGCCTGGTCAGCGAGGTGACGCCGGCCATCCACGGGTGCGCCCGGTAACCGGCCCACTGGAGGCGAGCCGACACCTCCAGCCTGGCCCGCCAGCCCTCCGGGTGCTCCACGGGCAACGGGAACTCGTCGATGACGGCTTCGACCATCAGCAGGACCAGGTCGTCCTTGCCGGCCACGTGGCGGTAGAGGGACATGGTGGCCATCCCGAGCCGGTCGGCGAGGCCGCGCATGGTCAGCTCGGAGAGGCCCTCGGCGTCGGCGATCTCGACGGCGGCCCGTACGATGCGCTCCCGCGTCATCTCGTTGCCTGAGATCTCCGGCCGCCGGGCGGTCGTCCTGCCCCCGCGCGGCTCCGCCACGATCGTCCCCACGCGCGGCTCGGCGACCACGACGCCCTCCTGGGCCAGGAGCGCGAGCGCCTTGGCGGCGGTGGCCAGGGCGACCCCCCGGTCCCTGGCGAGCTGCCTGGTGGACGGGACGCGGTCTCCGGGGCGGAGCCGGCCGTCGGCTATGCGGCGCTTGATGTCGGCGACGATCTCGGCGTAGGGGGCTGCCATCCCATCCTCCTGTACTAGTACAGATCTTGCCATCTTACCCTTGCGAGCTGCTGTCCGTACTCCGTACATTCAGCGTACAACGTCAACATCTGCGAACAAGGAGCAGATCATGAAGGTCCTCATCTCGGGCGCGAGCGTCGGCGGCCCCGTCCTGGCGTACTGGCTGCGGCGGCACGGGTACGAGACCACGCTCGTCGAGCGGGCCCCGGCCCCGCGCAAGGGCGGTCAGGCCATCGACATCAGGGGCGCCGCGCTGGACGTGGTCGCGAAGATGGGCGTCATCGAGCAGATCAGGGCTCTGCGGACGACCATGCGCGGCATGTCCATGGTGGACGGCGACGGCAACGAGCTCATGCGCAGCTACGAGCAGACGGTCAGCGGCGGCCGGTTCGACAGCCCGGACATCGAGATCATGCGCGACGACCTGACCGCCATCCTCACCTCGGTCTCGGGCGCCGAGTACGTGTACGGCGACTCGATCGCCACCCTCGACCAGGACGCCGACGGCGTGGACGTGACGTTCGAGAGCGGCGGCCGGGGGCGCTACGACTACGTCTTCGGCGCCGACGGCCTGCACTCCAACGTGCGCAGGCTCACCTTCGGCCCCGAGGCGCAGTTCCTCAACCACCTCGGCACGTACGTCTCCATCTTCACCGCCGACAACTTCCTCGGCCTGGACCACTGGCAGACCTGGTTCCGCGAGGGCGACACGGGAGGCGCCCTCTTCAGCGACCGGGACGCCACCGTGATGCGGGTCAACCTGGGCTTCGGCGCGGGTCCGATCGACTACGACCACCGCGACGTCGAGCAGCAGAAGCGCCTGATCCAGGAGCGCTGCTCGGGGCTGCGCTGGGAGGTGCCCAAGCTGCTGGAGGCCATGTGGAAGGCCGACGACTTCTACTTCGACGCCATGGCCCAGGTCAGGATGGAGCGCTGGTCGAAGGGCCGGGTCGCGCTGGTCGGCGACGCGGGCTACTGCGCCTCGCCGCTGTCGGGGCAGGGCACCAGCCTGGCGCTGGTGGGGGCGTACGTGCTGGCGCAGGAGCTCGGCAGGGACCCGATCGGGGCCTTCGACCGGTACGAGGAGCGCATGCGCCCGTTCGTCGCGCAGAACCAGGCGCTCGCCCACGAGAACCCCGGCCAGGGCGCCTCGCCGGAAAGCGTTCAGCGGGCGGCAACCAGCATCACGCTGGACTGACAGTCACGAACCGATACGATTTGCCGCCATGGGTACCAGACTCACCATGGCCGCACTCGGGGCCACCGCTCTGACGTTGACCGCCGTACCCACGTACGCGGCGGGCGCCGGGATCACGGACGAGGTGACGATGACCCTCGGCAAGAACGGCACCCTGCACGTGGTCGAGAAGATCAGCGGGGCGTCGGGTGAGCTCAAGCGGACGTTCATCACCAGGACGCGGTACGACGACGGCAACGACCGCGTCTACCAGATCTCGAACGTCAAGGGCGGCACCCTCGCCGGCGACGTGCTCACCGTGAAGGGCGACGGAACGGTCGAGTACGACGTCAAGGGGGCGGTGACCACCTCGGGCGGTGTCGAGGAGCTGCGCTGGTTCGCGGTGAACGGCTGGAGCCAGCAGGTCGCCAAGGCGACGGTCAAGGTGAACGGCCCCGGGCAGGTCCAGAACCTGTCCTGCTTCGCCGGCGAGCTGACCTCGGCCATCGGCTGCACCTCGGCCTCCATGGACCACTCGGCCACCGAGGCCGACTTCGAGCAGGAGAACATCGCCCCCAGCCAGGCCCTGACCGTGGTCGTCGGCTACCCCAAGGGGTCCAGCTCCGGCGTCCCCATCCTGGAGAGGCGCTTCTCGCTGGCCTCGGCGTTCACCCTGAACACCGTCACCGGCGGCGCCCTGGCCGGCCTGCTGGTGCTGCTGCTCGGCGGCGTCGCCCTGCTCTACTGGACGCGCGGCCGTGACGCCAGGGCCGCCGGCCACGCGCAGGGCCCGGTCGATCCGGTGCAGAACGGCCACTTCTCCCCGCCCGACGGGGTACGGCCCGGCCAGATCGGCACCTTGGTGGACGAACAGGCCGACGTGGTCGACGTGACCGCGACGATCGTCGACCTCGCGGTCCGCGGCTACCTGCGGATCGACGAGCAGCCGCGCCAGACGTACGACGCGCCCGACTGGATGCTGGTCAGGCTGCCGAACGCGCCGGTCAACGCGCTGCTGCCGTACGAGCGCGCCCTGTACGACGCCATCTTCGACGGGCGGGACGCGGTGCTGCTGTCGCAGCTGTCCGGCTCGTTCGCGGCCCACCTGGGCAAGGTGCGCGACGCCCTGTACGCCGACGTGGTCAAGCAGGGGTGGTTCGCCCGCCGGCCCGACACCGAGCGCACCAGGTGGACGACGATCGGCGTGGTGCTCATCGCGGTCGGCGTGCTGGCCACGGCGGGGCTGGCCTGGTTCACCACGTACGGGCTGCTGGGTCTGGCCGTCGTCATCGCGGGCGGCGCGCTGGCCGTCGGCGGGCAGTACATGCCGGCCAAGACGGCCAAGGGCTCGGCGGCCTTGGCGCACACGATGGGCTTCCGGCAGTACCTGTTCTCCGGCGAGCTGGGGGAGGTGCCGGAGCAGCACCGGGTGGAGCTGTTCTCCCGCTACCTGCCCTATGCGGTGATCTTCGACGGGGTGGAGCACTGGTCGCGGGTGGTGGCCTCGGTCACGGGGAACGGCCACCAGTCCGACAACCTGTACTGGTACCACGGGCCCGCGGAGTGGGACCTGTCCAAGTTCGCCGGGTCGATGCGGACGTTCACCACGACGACCTCGGGCGCCATCTCCGCCACCCGCCAGTTCCGCACCCTCTGACGTCCTTCTAACGGAACCGGAGCTCACCCACCGGCCGGCCGCCGCCGAACACCGGCGGTGCGGCCAGCTCGGCCAGCTCCGGCGCGTCCAGGCCCAGCGAGCGCAGGGCCGCCACCGTGGCCGGGACGCGGGCGCGCTGGGACCCGTCCTCGATCTTGACGGTGCCCGCGCGCCCGTCCTCGAACGCGAACGCGTCGAACGCCTCCGCCCCCGCCTTCAGCATGAGCCCGGGCAGCGCGCGCATCAGCTTGGCCTCGGGGCGGTCGGTGCCCGAGGTCCACTCGGGGTAGGTGCTCATCGCGTCGAAGATCTTGCGCTCGTACGAGTCGGGGGACGACATCGGGAACGCCCTGAACGCCTTCGTCACGCCGAGCATCGACACGAAGAACAGCGGCGCCCCGCACCCGTCCACCCCGGAGGCCGCCACCCGCTCCCCCGTCAGGTCCTCCACGGTCTCGCGGATCGCCCGCTGGAGCGGGTGCCTGGGCTCGAGGTAGGACTCGGTGGGCCAGTCGTTCAGCACGCAGGTGGCCAGCATGGCGGCGTGCTTGCCGGAGCAGTTCATGTAGACGCGGCCGCATTCCGTGGCACTCCGGTCGGACGGGTAGTCCTCGGGGCACAGCAGCGCCGACTCCTCCAGCCCGGCGCCCGCGAGGATCTTCCTGACGCCGTCCACGTGGAACGGCTCGCCCGAGTGCGAGGCGCAGGCCAGCGCCAGCAGCTCATTCTCCAGCCCGAGCCCGGAACGGAGCATGCCGAGCGCCTGGAGCGGCTTCATCGACGACCGTGGCGACGCGGGAACATGCACCGCGCCCTTCGCCTCGACCGGGCGTCCTTCCGCGTCCACCGTCAGCATGCGAGCCTGATGCGTGGACTCCACGAACCCGGACCGGACAACTTCCACAATCATCGACATTTCGCTTCCCCTTTCGGCATGAGTCTACGAACCCTTCTTCCTGGTCCAGAATGGGTTGCCATGCGAGCAGTGGTGCAGAGAGTGAGTTCGGCGTCGGTGGTGGTCGACGGTCAGACCGTCGGGGCCATCGACGAGCCCGGCCTGCTGGTGCTGGTGGGCGTCACCCACACGGACACGCGGGCCGAGGCCGCCAAACTCGCCGCCAAGCTCTGGGGCCTGCGCATCCTGCACGGCGAGAAGTCCTGCTCGGACGTGTCGGCGCCGCTCCTGGTGATCAGCCAGTTCACCCTGTACGGGGACGCCCGCAAGGGACGGCGGCCGACGTGGCAGGCCGCCGCCCCCGGGCCGGTCGCGGAGCCGCTGGTGGAGGCCGTGGTGGAGGAGCTGCGCCAGTTGGGGGCGCACGTGGAGACGGGCGTCTTCGGCGCCGACATGAAGGTGTCGCTCGTCAACGACGGCCCGATCACCCTCATCCTCGACTTCTGACCGCCCACGCCCGGGCACCTGCCCCCGGGAGAGCCCTCACCTCGGCACCTGCCCCCGGGAGAGCCCTCACCTGGGTGTCCGCCACCGGGAGGGCCCTCAGCGGATGCGGCGGCGGAGGGCCGGGTCGATGGAGACGTTGCGTCCCGCGTCCGGTGGCACGATGACCTCCTGCGCGGCCGCCACCCCACCGGCCAGCAGCGGCGCGTCCGCCGGCACCGTCCGCTTGACCACCGCGAGCGCGATCGGCCCGAGCTCGTGGTGCCGGGCGGCCGACCCGACCACACCGACCTCCTGGCTCTCGAAGATCACCGGATCGCCGTGCGCCGGCAGCGTGTCCACACTGCCGTCGAGGTGCAGGAACACCAGGCGGCGCGGCGGGTGCCCGAGATTGTGCACCCGGGCGACCGTCTCCTGGCCGCGGTAGCACCCCTTGCTCAGGTGTACGGCCGCACCGATCCAGCCCACCTCATGGGGAATCGTCTTGTGATCGGTGTCGAACCCCAGCCGCGGCCGGTGCGCCTCGATCCGCAGCGCCTCGTACGCCCACAGCCCCGCCAACGGCTTGCCCAGGTGGTCGGGCAGCTCGTCGCGCGGCACCAGGAAGTCCTCCGTGGCCGTGGACAGCACGGCCAGGTCGTCGGCCCGCGACACCTCGACCCGCAGCATGAACCGCATCCGGTCGAGATAGTCGATCAGGCTCTGCGCGGTGCCCGGCTCGACATGGGCCAGCATGCTCTCACCGTCGTCGACGAGCGTCAGGTGGTGCAGCACGTGACCTTGCAGGTCGAGATCGAGCGTCTGCGTCCACTCGCCTGGCTTCAGGGTGTCGAGTTTCTGCGAGGTGAGGTCGTTGAGCCATTTCAGCCGGTCTACGCCGGAGATGCGGACCACCTCACGGTTGCTGCGGTCGACGACCGCCTCACCCTTGGCCAGCGCACGCTGCTCGGCGAACAGATCGCCGTAGTGGGCGGCAACGTCGGAATCCGGCCCATCGGCCGCGACGGCACCGGGGAGATCGAGCAGAGGGCTACGCATGCCCTCCAGGCTATCGGCACTCACGCCACCGCCCGAAAACCCCCACCCACTCGCCCGCGTACGGCAGCTGGAAGCAACCACTCACGTACCCAAGGCAGCCACCCAAGGCCCGGGCACGGCCACTCGCGTTCGCCGAACACCGGCAAACAACTACCCACACACCCACCTGCGGCAGCCGCTCAACCCCCCGTGAACGACCACCGCCCCAACTCCCAGCAGTCACGACAGTCACGGGAACGCCCGGAGGCGGCCGTCCTCCCGTCCGCTACCGGCAGTTGCGGCACCGTCCGAAGACTGTCAGATGGTGCACGTCGGCGACGAACCCCAGCTCCTCGTCCAGCCCCTTGACCAGCCCGTCCGCCAGCTCGGGCCGTACCTCGAACACCTCGTCGCACCCCCGGCACACCAGGTGCACGTGATCGGCCTCAGCGGCCAGGTGGTAGGTCGGCGCACCGTGGCCCAGATGCGTGTGGGTCACCATGCCGAGCTCTTCGAGCAGCTCCAGCGTCCGGTAGACCGTGGAGATGTTCACGCCACGCGCGGTCTCGCGGACCTTGACGCAGATCTCCTCGGGCGTGGCGTGCTCCAACGTCTTGACCGCCTCAAGGACGAGCTGGCGCTGCGGGGTGACCCGGTAGCCCTTGGCGCGGAGTTCCTCATGCCACTGCGTCTCCGTCATGCCCCGAGTGTACGGCCCGGCGATATTCACTTGCCCCTTTCGCGCACAAGCGCATAGCGTCTTTGGTACGCGGAAAGGAGGTGGTCCAAACAATGGTGAATCATAGTTGGGCTAGCGAGGTGGTTGTCCGCTAGCGCTGCGGACTGTTGTCTCGTGACGCATGCGAATCCGAGGCAACCACCGGGGCCCCTGGCAGCCGGAGGGCGGGACCATGATCCCGTCTTTGGTCCATCCGGCCCACCTGCCGAGCAGGTGGAGTTCGCCTGGGGCCCTTCTTCATGTCCACGTCGGGAAGCCGAGCCGTTGCACGCACCTTGCCGGACGGAAGCCCCCGCTCGTGAAAGCCCCGCCTGACGCTTCAGGCCGTGGCCGGCACCGGCTCCAAGAGCACGACCGAGGCCACTCACCCGGCCACTGAGGCGACCTCGACACGACCGGAGTCACTCACCCGGCCGCCGAGACCTCCACACGACCGAGTTACACCCTCGACCACCGAGACCTCGACCACCGCAGAGCGCCACCGGGGTTACTCACCCAGCCACCGGGACCTCGGCACGACCGGGTTACGCACCCGACCACCGAGACCTCCGCCACCGCAGAGCGCCATCAGGGTTACTCACCCAGCCACCGATATCCCAGCCGCCGATGTTCCGGCCAGCGATATCCGGACCACCGATATGCCGCCACCATGATCGCTACGCCATAAAGCGCGGGCTCGGGGGCGAGGGGGACAAACTCGAGAGACGAAGGGGACAGGCTCGAGCGACGAAGGGGACAGGCTCGAGGGGCGAGGGGGACAGGCGCGGGACCAAGAGCCCCCGAGCCTCCGTTCAGTGCTCACCCCGCGCCGCGATGCCGAGCTTGTCGCACGCGTCCCGATAGAGCTGCACCACGGCCTTACGCACCTGGGCCCGCTCGGTGAGCGTCTCCCCCCAGGGCACCCGCACCCGCTCCCCACCATCGACCACGAACTCGATCGCCTCGGCATCCACATCACTCGTCACCGCCGAGGTGGCGTCGGGCCGGCCGCCGAGCGCCCGCACGATGATCAGCGAGTCCCCGGCGTGGTCGTCATTCATGTGGCGCTTGATCGCCTCGACGGCGTCAGCGGTGAAAGGCGTGCTCATATCGGCTCAAGCTACCTTCTTCAGCTCCGCCGACATATGGTCCGTGAGCGGGTGACCCACGGCCGCCATCTCGTACGCCCACATCAGGTTGCCGTTGACCAACCCGTACAGCCGGTGCCCCGCCGTGTACTCCTTGGCGGTGCTGGTGCGGGCCACGACGTCCGTCCTCAGCTCGATCTTGTGGAAGACGACCTCGCCGATGTAGATCTCGACGATCCCGGTCGGGTGGGCGAGCACCACCTCGATCTGCCTGTCGGGCTGCGGGCGCCAGTATCCCGATTCGGTGGCCAGCGGCTTGACCCGGTTGCCGTCCTGGTCGAGCAGCCAGGTGCGGCTCACGTAGCTCAGGAACGGCTTCCCGTTGTGCCCGAACTCGATCTCCTGCCCGAAGTTGAAGCTCTCGATCGTCGGGTAGCCGCCCACGCCGGCGCCTTCCCACCGGCCGAGCAGGAACGCGATGGGCTCCAGGGCGGGGTGCACCTCAGGTTCTTCCATGCTCCCCAAGCGTAGTGCTCCTGGCTCGCCGTACAGCCTCGGTGTACAGCTCAGTGGTGAGATCATCGCGGCCGATGCCGACGTCCGCCATCACCTGCCTGATCACCCGCAATGCGCCGGGCACCGCGTCGGGCTCGACCACTGCCTCGATTTCGAGAAACGTACCGTCGAGTTCGGGAATGGTCACGAGAGTGGCCAGCAAAGAAAGCCCCGACTTCGAAATCCGGTAGTTCCTGCACCGCTTTTCGTACCGGATCACTTCCCGCAACCCAAGTTTGCGCAGCACAGCTTCCATCGCCACCGGGTCCTCGACGCCGGTCTCGTACTCAGGCTTGGACCCGCTGACCGGATCGACGCTGGGATCCTTGAACGTGAGCAGGCTCACCGCGCCATCGTCCACGACCCTCACCCGGATCTCCCTCCCGTCGCGGGAGTACCGGAGATCGGGGGTGTCGTAGTAGACATCGCGGTAGACACTGGCCGTCTCCGGCGCAAGCTCCCGCAACGCGGCCCGTACGCCGACGGGATCCCACACGACGGCCTTCAACTCGGCCTCGATCCGCATACTCCTCCTTCAGCCTCCCTCGTAGCAGCCCATGGGGCGGTGCCTTTCGGCGTCCCCTGCGGGAGCCCGTGGGGCGGTGTTCTTTGTGGCGTTTCTTCGGTCAAGGTGGGGTCTTTCCCGCGCGGGCTTGTGTATTCGGTTGGAGTCCTTCGCCGGAAGTCGGGGGGAGTTAGGGTGACGGGTATGGAACGATCACTGGTGATCAAGGTGACCGCCGGGGCGGATGCCCCTGAGCGGTGCAACCAGGCGTTCAATGTCGCGGCCGCCGCGCTCGCGAGTGGTGTGCCCGTTTCCCTGTGGCTGACCGGCGAGGCCTCGTGGTTCGCGCTGCCGGGCAGGGCCAAGGAGTTCAGCCTGCCGCACGCCGCGCCGCTCACCGACCTCCTCGACGCCGTGCTGGCGGCGGGGCGCGTGACACTCTGCACCCAGTGCGCGGCCCGTAGGAATATCACCGTGGACGACCTCATCGACGGGGTCCGCATCGCGGGCGCGCCGGCGTTCGTCGAGGAAGTGGTCAGGGAAGGCGCCCAGGCGCTGGTCTACTGATCCTCCGAGATCGTAGGCCGCACAGCACATCCCCCTGAGGCTCATCCGCCGGCGTCCCAAAGACGGGGCGCGCGAAGAGCAGGCGCCTGCCCTGAGTGCAGGGTGAGGCCTCCGGCCCGCCGACCCCGATGGCCGACCCCGATGGCCGACCCCGATGGCCGACCCCGATGGCCGACCCCGGTGGCCGACCCCGGTGGCCGGTATCGGTGGCCGGTGGCGAAGTTGGCAAGGTGCGGGAGTCGTGGTGGGTATCGGTGGCCGGTGGCGAGGGTTGCAAGGTGCGGGAGTCGTGGTGGGCAACAGCTCTAACGCCCGTTGCGCGCCGGTCGGCCCCTGGTTTTCGGCCCGGCCGTCATGAGCTCACCAACCGATGCTCGGACCCCGGCCCCAGAGGCCTGTCCTGACCCCCGCCGTTCGGGCGGGCAGAGCGGGTTTGCCTAGGATCGGGAGTCGATCGAGGAGGCGGAGGGTGGAGATGACCGGCGCGTTGGCGGAGGCCGACTGGGAATCGCATCGCTCCGCGGTCTTCGGGGCGGCCTACCGGATCCTCGGCACCGTGGCCGAGGCCGAGGACGTGACGCAGGAGGTCTGGTTGCGCGCCGCCGCCGCCGACCTGTCCGAGGTGCGGGATCTGCGGGCCTGGCTGGTGACCGTGGCCGCCCGGACGTCCTACAACGTGCTGCAGTCGGCCCGCGTCCGGCGCGAGTCCTACGTCGGCCCCTGGCTGCCCGAACCGCTGCTGACCGGGCCCGACGCCGCCGCCCGGGTGCTCATGGACGAGTCGGTGAGCACCGCGATGCTGGTGGTCATGGAGACGCTCACCCCCGCCGAACGCGTCGCGCTGGTGCTGCACGACGTCTTCGACTTCCCGTTCGCCCGGATCGCCGAGGTGCTCGACAGCACGCCCGCCGCCGGCCGCAAGCTCGCCTCCCGCGCGCGGGCGCGGGTCGCCGCGGTGCAGGAGCGGCCCCGGGCGTCCAGGGCCGAGACCGAACGGCTGCTCAGGGCGTTCAAGGCGGCCGCCGACGCCGGTGACCTGGCCGGGCTCGTCGAGCTGCTGCACCCCGAGGCCGTGTACGTCGCCGACGGCGGCGGCGAGGTGACCGCGGCGCGCAGGCCGGTCCGGGGCGCCGAGCGGATCGCCCTGCTGGCGGTCAGGCAGATCGAGCTGAGGCGGCCCGACGCGTTCCAGGTCATCGAGGTGAACGGGCGCCCCGCCCTGGCGACCTACCACGGCGGCGAGCTGGTCTGGCTCGACACCGTGGAGATCGCCGACGGGCGGATCACGACGTTCAGGCGGCTGGTCAATCCGGAGAAACTCGCCCGCCTCGGTCACATCTGACCCCGCCGTCTTGTCTCCCTCCCGACCGGCCCCCGATCCCCCGGGGGCCAGGCGGAGAGAGGACGGGACAGTGGCGCACGTTGTGACCATCGGAGGCGGTTTCGCGGGCGTGTGGAGCGCGGCGGGAGCGGCGCTGGCGCGCGGAGCGGCGGACCTGCGCATCACGCTCATCTCGCCGAACGAGCACCTGGTGCTACGACCACGCCTGTACGAGCCGGAGCCGGACCTGGCCAAGGTGGAGCTCGGCAGAGTCCTCGGGCCGATCGGCGTCGAGCACCTGCGGGCGTCGGTGAGCACGATCGACACCGGCCGCCGCGTGGTGGTGGCCGACGGCCGGGAGATCGGCTACGACCGCCTGGTGCTGGCGGCGGGCAGCAGGCTCGTCCGGCCCGAGGGCCTGCCCGGCGCCGAACGGCTCTTCGACATCGACACCCTGGACGGGGCCCGGCGGCTCGCCGACCACCTGCGCGACCGCGAGAACTACCACGCCGTGGTCGTCGGCGCGGGGTTCGTGGGCCTGGAGGCCGCGACCGAGCTGGCCGCCCGGGGCCGGGTGCTGCTGGTGGACCGCTCACAGGTGGTCGGGCACCAGCTCGGCCCGGGCCCGCGCGAGGAGATCGAGGCGGCGCTGGACAAGCTGGGCGTCGAACGCCGCCTCGGGACGACGGTGACGGAGGTAGGCGACGGGTACGCCGTCCTGTCCGACGGCACCAGGGTCGAGGCGGACGCGGTGGTCTGGGCGGTCGGGATGAGGGCCAGCGAGCTCACCCGGCAGATCTCCGCCGAGCTCGACCACCTCGGCCGCGTGCCGGTGGACGGGCACCTGCGCGCCCTTCCCGAGGTGTTCGCCGCCGGGGACACGGCCGCCGCGGCGTTCGACGCCGAGCACACGGTCATGCAGGCCTGCCAGCACGCCACCCCGCTCGGCAAGGTCGCCGGGTACAACGCGGCGGCCGACCTGCTCGGCGTGCCGCTGCGCGACTTCACCCCCGGCCCGTACGTCACCTGCCTCGACCTGGGCGGGGCCGGCGGGATCTTCACCCGGGGCTGGGACCGAAGAGTGATGGCCTCGGGCGCCGACGGCAAGGAGATCAAGACGCGGATCAACCAGGCAATCCACCCACCGGTCGACGACGCCGCGAAGATCCTCGCCGCCGCCGACCACGTCTACCTGGAGTTGCCCTTCTTCCCTCCCGACGAGGAGACCGGTCAGCCGGGCAGGACGGCGGCCAGGCGTTCCTGGCGCAGGGCCTCGTAGCGGGAGTTGTCGAGGGGTGCCAGGTCGCCCACCCGCCACGACAGCAGCAGGTCGGCCAGAGCCGGGTTGCGGGCCAGGGCGGGCCCGTGGAGGTAGGTGCCCACCACGTGGCCCGCGTAGCAGCCCTCGAAGCCGTCTCCGTTGCCCACCCCGACGAGGGTCCGGGACAGGGGCTTGACGCCGGGGCCCAGGTGGGTGATGCCCATGTGGTTCTCGAAGCCGGTCAGGGTGGGGAGGTTGAGAGCGGCGTCCACCTCGGCGGCCAGCTCGCCGACCGCTCGGGCGGGACCGCGGGAGCTGGCGATGTCCAGCAGCCCGATCCCGTCCACCGGCTGGCCCTCCTCGCCCCCGAACGTGCTGCCCATGATCTGGTATCCGGCGCACACCGCCAGCAGGGCGGCGCCGCGGGCGATGGCGCGGTGGAGGCCGCCGTCGCGGCGCAGGCGTTCGGCGGCCAGGATCTGGGGACGGTCCTCGCCGCCGCCGATGAGGTAGATGTCGCCCGAATCCGGCACCGGGTCCGCCGAACGTACGTGGATCGTCTCGGTCGCGATCCCCCGGCGGTTCGCGCGCTGCTCCAGGACGAGCGCGTTGCCCTGGTCACCGTACGTGCTCAGCAGGTCAGGGTAGATCCAGACGATGCGAAGGGCGCTGTCAGACGGCACGGCCGAACTCCGTTCGGATCTGCTGGAAGGCGGTGTAGTTGGCGATGACGTCGACCCGGCCGGGAGGCTGCATGGACAGCGCCTCCGTGAACGAGCCGCACAGCGTGAACGGCACGTCCGCCACGTCGAGCCGGAGCGCCAGGTCGAGGCGGCGCTCGCCCGTCACGAAGACGGGGCGCCCGCGCAGGATGCGGTAGTCGACGTCCCACAGCCAGGAGGTGTCGCGCCCGTCGGGGCCGTTCGCGTTGACCGAGAGGATGATCGGCAGCTGCGGGTCGGCCACGTCGAACGCCTCCAGCCACCCCGCCGGGTTCTTCGCCAGCAGCAGCCGCGCGTGGCGGCCGTCGCGCTCGACCGTGGTGTAGCGGCCGGCCACCGAGGTGACCTGGCGCAGCCGCGGCAGCGCCCGCTCCACCGGCACCCCGAACGCCTCGGCCACCGCCAGCGCCATCACCGCGTTGGACCGGTTGGCCAGGCCGGGCAGCTGGATGTCGAGCTGCCATCGCTGCCCGCGCGGATCGACGGCCACCTCGTCGTCGATCGCCCACTGCGGCTCCGGCCGGTGGAACGTGCACTCCTTGCACGCCCAGTCGGCGTCCTTACGGTCCAGCGGGCCGCCGCACTCGGGGCAGCACCAGGAGTCTTCCTTCCACCGCTGGCCGCCGGAGACCCAGGTGACCTTCGCCGCCGTGGAGGCGCCCCAGGTCACGAGCGGGTCGTCGCAGTTGGCGATGACGTGGGTGGGCTTGCCGGACAGCGCCCTGCGCCACTTCTGCGCGAGCAGCCAGATCTCGGCGGCGCGGTCCATCTGGTCGCGGCTGAGGTTCATCAGGCACACGACGCCCGCGCCGGTGGTGTCGAGGACCTCCGGCAGGTATTTCTCGTCCACCTCCAGCACGCCGTACGGGGCGGCCTTGTTCTGGGAGAGCGCCGAGACGTGGCCGGCGGGCATGTTGGCGCCCAGCGCGTTGGTGGCGACGTCGCCGAGCTCGAGGAGCGCCGAAGTGATCAGCCGCGTGGTGGTGGTCTTGCCGTTGGTGGCGCTGACCAGGGCCAGCTTGCGGTCGCGGGCCAGCTTGCGCAGGAGGTCGGGCTCAAGCAGCAGGCCCACTCGCCCGCCGATCACCGACCCGTCCCCGCGCCCGGTCATCTTGGACAGCGTCGCGGCACTGCGGCCCAGGGCGCTGGCGAGCTGGGCCCGCAGAGGAAGCTGGGTCATGCCCAAGGATCCTAGTCGGCATTGGCCGATAGTCTGGAGATGCACACGAAAACGCGGCCCGGTCGGTAGCCCGGGCGAAGCTTCACCGTATCCGCCCTTCCATGGGATGTCCGGTGTGCCGGAAGCGGCCTCGACAGGCCGTCATTTCGGCATACGCGCATGGAGGGCGACGTGGTGACGATGTCGGTCTATCTGGACGGGCCGTTCTGGGTCGGCGTACTCGAGATCGTCGAGGACGGCACGGTCCGGGCGACCCGTTTCACGCTCGGGTCCGAGCCCACCGATCCGGAGCTGTACGAGTTCCTGCGGCGCCACGGCGTCGCGCTGCTCGAACGGGCGGCCGCCTCGCCTCCCGTCCCCTCGGAGGGGCGGGAGACCAAGCGGGTCAACCCCAAGCGGGCCGCGAAACTGGCGGCCCGGGCGGCGGCCGGGGTGTCCCGCCGGAGCACGGCCGCGCAGGAGGCGCTGCGGCTGGAGCTGGAGAGCCGGAAGGCGGAGACCGCGGACGACCGGCGGGCCCGGCGGCGGGAGGCGGCTGAGCACAAGCGAGCGGTGGCCCGCCGCAAGCGCCTCGAACGCCGCCGCGACCGCTGAGACCCGCCGCCGTCGTCGCCGAGACCCGCCGTCATCGCCGAGACCCACTGTCATCGCCGAGACCCGCCGCCGCGACCGCTGAGCCCCGGAGGTCAGGACGGGGAGGGGGCGGTGTCGGCGAAGGCGATCTCCGGGGCGCCGCCGTGGTCGAACGGCAGGACGAAGCGGCGCGGCCACGACAGCACGCCCTCCAGCCACCCCGCCCCCATCGTCTGCCCCACGTGCCGCAGCCGCGCCGACGACTCGATCCCGATCGCCACCGTCGTGATGTCCCGCTGCACCCCCTCGTTCTCGTCGTCCCCCAGGATGACCCGCCAGGCCAGGGCCCGGTTCCGGTCCACCTCCATCGACAGCGGGTGGTGCCGCAGCGCCTTGGCGCGGTGCCCGAGCAGCTCGGTGTGCACGAGGTCGGGGTTGGCGCCGTTGCCGTTCGAGGGCTGGCGGAAGAGGGCGTACTCCATGGGCGGCGCGGGGCTGCGCAGGTTGGGGGCCGCGTGGCCGTGCGGGAAGAGCCTGTCCACCTCGTGCAGCCACCGGACCTGCGGGATCACCCACGAGGCGCCCGGCCGGTCCCCGCCGCCGTCGAGCCCGGCGAGCAGCCGCGTGGCGGTCTCGGCGGCCTTCTCGGTGAGCAGGGCGGGGTCGAACCAGCTGCGCAGCGACCAGGCGCGCCGCTGCACCGAGCGTTCGATCAGGGTCGCCAGCAGGCACTCGCCGCGCCGCGCCGGCAGCTCGCCCCAGGCGGCGCCCAGGGCTCGCGGAACGCCGGGCAGCGGCCGGTTGCTGACGAAGGCGAGCACGACCGTGTCGCACCAGATGCGCAGCCAGGCCCACTCGGGGGCGTCGGCGAGCACGTCGGCCTCGCGCAGCTCCACCAGCGTGCACGCCTGCCCGGTACGGCAGGACGCGCCGCACGCCGCGGACCGGCGGCCGCGGATGGGCGGCGGCGGGCCGGGCAGCACCTTCTCGCGGGACTCCCCCAGCGGCACGCGGACCCGCAGCGGCCGGTCCATCCCGTCGGCGAAGACCGCTGCCGAGCCCGGCTGCAGGGAGACCACGTGGCGGGACTGCTCGTCGCTGAGGTTCATGGCGGCGCCGACGAGCTTCCTGTCGTCCTCCGCCGGGAGCCGGTGCACGACCTTCAGCGCGGTGTTCTTGACGACGTCGGAGACGAGCTTGGTCGGGATCTGCTCCGCCACCACGATGCCCTCGCCGTACGCGCGGATCTCCGCCAGCAGCCCGGCCAGCAGCTCCACCGCGTGCGTGGAGGCCCGGCCGTGGCCGCGGTCGCGCAGCAGCCGGTGCGCCTCCTCGATCACGATGACGTGGCGCAGCTCGTGGGACTTCTCCCGGCGGGCCCGCATCCGCAGGTGCTCGACGATCCGGATGATCAGCGTGCCCATGAGGAACGCCTTGTCCTCGTCGTTGGCCACGTCCTCGATCGCCAGCACGACGTCCCGCTCCAGCAGGCCGCCGATGTCGGCGGGGTGGCCGCCCTCGAAGAAGCGACCCGCCGAGCCGACCCGCAGGGACCGGAGCCGGAGCGAGATGAAGCCCTCCACGTCGGCCTGGACCTCGCGGCCGTAACCGATCTCCTTGATCACGTCCATGGCGTGCTGCTGGAGTTGTTCGAGGGTGGGGATGCTGGGCGGGACGTTCGAGCCCGGCACGGCGCCGCCGGTGACGACGTCCCAGCCGGTGGCCTCGTAGACGCGCTGCAGCGCCAGCGACATGATCTGCGGGAACGGCTCCTCGGCGTCGAACGCCGCCATGAACAGCGCCCTGACCATGTCGATGTGGGCCTGGACGGGGTAGCCGGGCTCGGGTTCGAGCGGGTTGATGCTGAACGGCACCCCGTCCGGCGCCGACGGGTTGATGACGGTGACCGGGTCGTCGAGGCGCCCGGCCATGGCGGCGTACTCGGACTTGGCGGGCTCGATGGCCAGCCACGGGATGCGGGCCCGGCTGAGCTGCTCCAGCAGGTGGCGCACCGTCTGCGACTTGCCCGAGCCGGTGGCCCCGGTGACGAACGCGTGCCGGTTGAGCGTGGCCAGCGGCACCCGGAACGTCCCGACCCCCCTGTCCTGCCCGTCGAGGATCTCGCCCAGCTCCAGCTCGCCGCCGTCGGCCTCGGACGTCACGTCGAAGAAGCCCGACTCGAGCACGCGTACCCCCGGGACCTCCCGCCTGGGCAGCCCGGCCAGCGCCGCGAGAGCCCCTGCGGTGGCGGCGAACGGGGCGGCGGCGCCGTCCATCGGGTCCTGCATGGTGATGGCGAGGGCCTCCGACAGGCCGTAGGCGGCGCCGTGCGAGCTGCGCAGCCGGTACGGGTGATGGCTCATCTCAACCGACCCGACCAGCACGGGAGCGATCTGCCGCAGCTCCTCGGCGGTGGCGCCCCCGGCCAGCACGCGAACGTTCCAGAGCCCCGCCTCCCTGAAGGCGTCCAGCTCCTGCATGCGCCGCTCGGCCCGCTCGGCGTCGAAGCGGGAGCGCTCGGAGGCGTCCCCGTACTGCCTGAGCACGTTGAGCTGGGTACGCAGGTGCGCCACCTCGGCGTCGAGCAGGTCGGTCGGCTCGGCCACCACCAGCCAGGCGAAGGGCCGCGACATGAGCGTCACCAGCGTCGACTCGAACAACGTCGGCCGCCTGAGCTCGTCCGGGTCGAACTCGCGACCCTTGTTCCCCAGCGGCGGCGCCTGGCGGCCCGGGCACGGCGTCCACACCAGGTCCGCCAGGTCGGCGAGATACTCCTCGTCGAGCTGGACCCCGCGCGCCCCGCCCGGGAACAGCAGCGGCTGCGGCCCGCTCGGGCGGCCGGGCGCGTCGGTGGACCTGCGCGGCTGGCGCGGCGGCGACAACGGCCCGGCGTTGGTGATGAGCTCGAGCGGCGCGCCGGATCCCCGCGACAGCCACCCGATGACGAACGGCCGGTCGCGTTGCGCCGCCGACAGCACCGCGGGCAGCACGGTGACGAAATCCCACTCCGCCGACGAGCTTCGCGAAGGCGCTGCGATCGACTGGATTCGATACCAGGGCCCATTCAGCGACACACTCGGCTGCATTTCATTCCCCCACAGACGGTTCTTTGTTAAATTCCGCCAACCGTCAGCTCGTCACGTTGACATTGACCATGTCATTGCCTGCCCTTGCGCCAGTCCAGGCGTGGCGGTGGTGGCCCGAGGTTCGGTGGGGGTTCCCCGTCGGTGCCCTGTGCCTGGGGGTCGAGCGCGAGCACGGCCTCGCGTACGTCCTCCAGCTCGCCGAGCGTGGTCTTGGGGAAGGTCAGGATGGCGGGGTTCGCGTCGGCGAGGCGTACGCGCCTGCCCTGGGCCGTGGCGTCGGTGACGATCACGGAGGTCGTGGGGAGCTGCTGGAGCTGGTGCGGCTCGACGAGGAACTCGCGCGAGCGCTGCAGTACCCGCTCCTTCTCGGAGATCTTGTCGGCGGTCCTGCCCCACTCGGTGGACTCGGTGATGTCGCCGGCCAGATCCGCGAGGTTCTCGTCGCGGTCCTCCGTGCCGTCGTCGTCCATCTGGGAGATCGTGGAGGTGTAACCGCCGTCGAGGCCGGGCAGCGAGTCGCTGATCGTCTCGGTGAGCTGGGCCAGCTCCAGCCGGTGCTCGGTGCCGACGTGCTCGCTGGCGACGCGCGCGTCCTCGGCGTTGCCCAGCCGCATGAACGCCACCGCCGCGTGCCCCCTGCCGAGCCGCTCCCGCACGGTGGGGGTCAAAGACCGATAAGTCAGAACCAGTCCGGTACGGGAGGTCTCGCAGGCGTCCATCAGCCGGTCGAGCACGTCGCCCCTGAGCTTGTCCGCGCCCGCCACGATGATCGTGTGGTACCAGGGCCGGTCCGAGGCCGGGGACTGGCGCAGGATGTGGGTGAGCGCGGTGGCCACGTACGTGCCGAGCACCCGGTTGCCGAAGGCGCCCGCCTGCCGGTCCATGCTCACCACCCGCAGCCGCGCCGGCGGCAGCCGTACGGCCTCCGAGCCGAGCGTCTCCAGCTTGCGCAGCTGCGACTCCAGCGCCCAGGCCCGCTCGATCACCACCCGCTCGCTCACCCCGCGCCCGAACAGCGTGCCGATGCGCTCCAGCTGGGTGGCCGTGATCAGCCCGAACCTCAGGTCGTCGCGCGGGTCGCCCACCTGCGCGAGCGCCCGCAGCGCGGCCGTGACCTGGCTGATCGTGGCGTTCTCGCCGAGCACCTCGAGCACCCGCTCCAGGATCGCGTTGTCGAAGCTGAGGTCGCGCGTGGTGCGGTGCTCCTCGCTCACGCTCACCACGTGCGCCAGCACGTCCGCGAACGCCTCCGGCTTGAGCGTGGCCCCCAGGTCGAGCTTGGGCAGATCGACCGGCAGCACCCAGACCAGCGGGTCGTCGCCGCCCTTGCGGGCCAGCTCGATCAGGTCCTTCGCGATCGCGCCCTCGGACAGGTCGAGCACGGTCAGGTGGCCGCCGCTGTAGAGCCGCGTGGCGCCGAGCAGCGTGATCAGCGCCGACCAGCCGGGGAGCGTGCCACCCGCCACGTCGATGCGGTCGATCTCGTCCGGCACGGCGACCGCGTACCACGAGAGCTGCCTGTCGTGGCGTTCCTTGGAGTCCTGCCACTCGCGGTAGCGCTGGGCGTGCTCCTCCTGGGCGCGGAACAGCTCCTTGTCACGTTCCTCGCGCCGGCGCTCGTTCCTGGCCTGCTGCTCCAGCACGCGGTACTTCACCGCCCGGTCACCCTGCAACAGCGCGTAACTGCAGATGCCCGCCACGCCTCCGGCGGCGGTGAGCCCGGCGATCGCGAACGGCCACGCGAGGTAGCCCGCGATCCCGGCGGCCAGGATGAGCACGGCCAGCATCAGCATGAGCGTCCGGACGAGCCGCACGGGCTTGTTGAGCATGTCCTCCTGGAGCCGCTCGCGGCGCAGCAGGTCCGGGTCGACGGGGCCGGGCGGGTCGGCGGGCTCCTCGAGCGGAGAGGGGCGCTTGGGCGGCGGGCCAGGGTCGGAGTGCAGCAGGATGTACTGCCAGCCCAGGTAGATGCGGTCCGCCTGGAGCTGGGCATGCTCGGGATGCACGTCCGTCACGTGACCCTCCGGCCGCCGATATGTCGTTAGGAGTAAGGGCCAACCCTTTCCGCTCCGTGACAGCGTATGAGCTTCGAGGCCCGTAGCGGCAGGGTTTCTCGGCAATTCTCCCAGTCCGATGGGAGTATTGCGGCAGATGGGACAAGCGAGACCTACTACCATCCTTACCCATGACGGAACCCTCCGGCGCAAGCAGTGACAAGCCCAGACGCCCGGTAGTGGTGCCCGCCCTTGCCCTGGTGGCTTTCACCGCCATCGGCATCACCGCCCTTCTGGGCGGACTGAGCGAGGCCGCCGAGGAGCCCGAGGCGCTGGGCGCGGGCGGAGTGCTCGATCAGGGCCTGTACGCCACCAAGTTCGTCGAGTCGCGCGTGACGGTGCAGAAGGCCGAGTCGCAGTTCGACGAGGACAAGCGGTTCGTGGAGCTGGTCTTCGAGGTCACCAACAAGGGCGACAAGACCTACCAGGTCGGCCTGCCCCCGGCGAAGCTGGAACAGGCCTTCACGAGCGACTCCTTCGCCGGCTCCCTGGTGAAGATCACCCCCGCCTTCCCCAAGGACGCGGGGCCGTTCACGTTCGCCCAGGCCAAAGGGGGCGAGACCGGCCAGCTTCACCCGGGGGTGACCAGCCAGGTCATCCTCCGCTACCGGCTCAAGGACAACGAGCAGCCGCCGGAGAAGATCACGATGGACGTCGCGTCGTTCGAGTACGAGCCCGGCTTCAACAGCAACGTCCCGCGCTGGCAGATGGTCGCCAACGAGAACCTCGACACCATGAAGTTCTATCCCGAGATCAAGGCGCGGGTGACTCTTGCGGTCAAGAAGGGTGACGCAACGTGACCGCCACGCAGCAAAGATCAACTGTCGCGCCCGGTCGCCGCGGCAGGAGGGCGGGCCGGGGACCGGGGATCGGCACCCGGCTGCTCAGCGGCGTCGTCGGGCTGGTGCTGCTGGGCGGCGCCGCCTGGCTGCAGACCCTGCACATGGCCGAGGGTGAAATCACCGACCCGATCACGTACACGGGCGCCAAGGGCGAGGTGGTGGACGCCCGGCGGTTCTCCCTGCGGCTCGACTCGTTCACGGCCGCCAAGTCGATCCAGAGCGGCAGCAAGACGATCGAGACCGACAACCTCTTCCTCGTCGTCAACGTCACGGCCAAGTCCAGCCTCAAGCCCTATCACCTGGAGCAGCCGGAGCTGCTGACCGCTGACGGGAAGAGGTTCGACGCCACCGACCGGGTCAACAACGACCTCACGATGGCCATGTCATGGGTGCAGCCGGACATCTGGAAGAGCGGGCGCTTCTTCTTCGAGGTGCCGTCGTCCGAGCTGGCGGGGGCGCATGTCGTGTTCGGGCTGAACAAGGGGTTCGTGGTGGAGCCGTACCAGCCGGAGGTCGAGGTGGATCTCGGCCTGGACGACGAGGGCGCGCGCAAGCTCGCGGCCTCGCCTCAGGACGTCTACTCGACCGACAAGAAGTGATCTCAGGATGAGCACGAACGAGCGCGACTGGTTCTCGCCCAGGAACGACCCGCGGCGCGAGGACGATCCGGCCCCGCCCCCACCCCCGCCCAGCCAGGAGCCGCCGCCGGGTCTCGGCAACCACTCCGGCGGCGGCGCACCGCCGCCCGGCCAGGGACGGCACTCCGGGCACGACCCGCGCCTCGATCAGGACCTGCTCGGCGAGGAGACGGCGCCGGTCCCCCGGGTGCCGTCCGCGGGCGACCTGCCCGGCCGTGGCGGCCGTGGAACGCCGCCTCCGGGCTACGGCGCGCCGAACGGGCCGCAGGAGGCGATGGGCTGGCCTGAAGCGCCTCGGGAGGCGATGGGCCGGCCCAACCCGCCGCAGGAGGCGTTGGAGTGGCCCAACGCGCCACAGGGCCCCACGCACCCCCAAGGCCCCGCACACGCCCAAGGCCCCTCGCACGCCCGGCCTCCGGCGGATGCCCAAGGCCCCTCGCAAGGCCCCTCGCAAGGCCTCTCGCACGGCCAGGGTCCGGCGCACGGTCAGAGCCCCGCCCATGGGGAAGGCCCGGCGCACGGCCAGGGACCGGCACGCGCGCAAGGTCCCGCACACGCGCAGGGCCCGGCGCGGAGGCCGGGGCTGCCGCCTCGCCCCACCCCGCAGCAGCCCCGCGCCCGGCACGCCGCCCAGCCCGACCAGCAGGTGTGGCCCCCGGCCCCCCGGGAGCCCGTAGGCGGCTCCACACAGCCTCTGCCGGCCGTCCCGGCCGCCATGCCCGTGTCGCCGCAGCAGGGCCCCGGCACGCCCCTCCCGCGCCGGCAGAGCCCCGATCCGGAACCCGCGGCCCACCAGATGTCCGAGCCCGAGCCGTCGCCTGACGCCCCGCAGGAGGCCCCTCCCGGGTCGCGGCGGGCCGCCGCCCCTGGAGGCCGCAAGAAGCGCACGGTGCTGGTCGCCGTGGCCGCCGTCATCGTGTCGCTGGTCACCATGGGCGCCCAGTCGTACGACGGCTACCTCTTCTACGAGAAGACCACCACGAAGGAGACCAAGGAGACCGTCGTCTCCGCCGGCCAGGCGGCCAAGGTGAAGAACATCGAGTGGCGGGCCACGGTCACCCGCATCGAGATGCCCGACAACCTCCCGTACGGCCCCGAGGTGACCGCGCTGAGGGTGGACATCACCAAGAAGATCCTCGACGAGGGCAGCGTCACCAAGACCGGCCTGTTCACCGACGCCAAGCTGGAGGACCGCGCCGGCCGCAGCTGGGTCGTGAGCGTCGATCCGCAGAGCGACCGGCCGACGGACCGGCTGGAGGTCGGCAAGGAGTACAAGTTCCTGGCGGCGGCGGTGGTGCCGACCGCGGTGGCGGACGAGGTCGAGCTGTCGTTCAGGCCGAGCAACTACCGTTCGGACACGCCCACGGCGGACCTCTTCAAGCGGGACACCGTGGCCAAGCTCGAGGCCGACGTCGACGTCCTGAGGTTCAGGCGGCGCTGAGCGGTCGCGGCCGGCGACCGCTCGTGGGTCGCCGGCTCAGACGTCGTCGAACGGCTCGCCCCTGAGGCGCGCCCTGGTGGCCGCGAGGTCGTACGTGGCCGCCAGCAGCGCCATCGTGAGCACGGCCACGACCGTCTCGCGCACGAAGCTCAGCGGCGGCCCCTGGAACTGCCACACCCACTCCCGCTCGGTGCCGATGAGCCACCGCAACCCCCGCTCGGCGTACTCCCCGCCGACCAGCAGGCCCACGTAGCACAGGCACATCATGCCGAACAGCGGGAGGCCGGCCTTGACCACCATCCGCAGGGAGTTGGCCAGCGGCAGCCAGCGGTCCCTGAACCCGCCGGTGAGATGGTCGAAGGACTTCTGGGTGAGGTCGTGGGCACCTTCCAGCCGGTCCACGCCCCGCTCCAGGCGGGTGCCCTTGACCAGGGCGCGGGTCTCGTCGGAGTACGAGCCGAAGACCAGCATCGCCACGGTGAGCCAGGCCAGCGGGACGGCCACGGCGTCGAGGAAGAACGGCCAGGCGTCGCCGAGGAAGCCGGTGACGGTCTCCCACAGCGGCACGTTCTTCTGCGCCTCGGCCCAGAGCTCCTCCGTGCCGGCCACCACGTTGCGGTGCTCGACCCAGTCGGTGCGCGCGGTGCCGATGTAGAGGGTGGCGTTCAGGCCGTAGAAGACGAAGGCGAACTCCGAGAAGGCCGCGCAGAAGCCGTAGAACTTGCCGTTGCCCTCGGTCTTCTCCAGGAGCTTGGCGAAGAGCAGCTTCAGCCCGAACATGACGGCCATCGCCCCCAGCGACACCCGCCAGTCGAGGTCCGTGAGTCCCCGGCCGACCTGGGACTGCTCCCCGAAGAAGGACGCCGACGTCTGGTCGTAGATGTGGTGGAACAGGTCCATCTGGTAGACGTCCCTGGCGTCCTCCGTCTGGAACCCCCACGCCAGGTAGAGCACGGCGAAGGCCGGGGCCACCCGGTCGAGCACCCGGAAGAAGCGCTCGTCCTGCATGCCCTGCTCGGTCTTAGCGCGCATCTCCCACAGGGCGTTGCGCAGGGAGTACAGCATGCCGGCGGTGACCGTCATCACCGACAGAATGATCAACGTGAGCAGCGTCATCACGAGGACCAGGCGGACCTGCCGGAAGTCGCCGTAGGCGACCTCCGTGGCGGCGTAGAGCAGGACGTAGCGGGTCAGCTGACCGGCGGCGTACCAGAGGATCAGCGGCAGGGCGCACTTCCCCGCCAGCCGTAGGGCGTGCAGGGGCAGCGAATACGGCGACGGCATCCCCTGAGCCGGCGTAGGCCCAGGTCGGGGAGGTGCCGCCACACCTGTCGAACCGGACATCTGCAGAATCGTATCGGTCTGTCACACATGTCGCAGCAGCAACCCCGGAAAGCGCGATGCTCCGCATGCCAGTGCGGGTGTGGTCCCTGGGCAGTGACAAAAGAATTATCGGCGGGGAAATGGCGGTCCCGCAGCGGGGCGCGTGCCATTGCTCTATGGAGCCACGGCCCGCACTCGACGCCGATCCCCACATCGTGGGAGATCGCCTCCGGCGGCTGCGGCACGAGCGCGGCGTGTCGCTGTCAGAGCTCGCCAAGCGCGCGGGCATCGACAGGGAGACCCTGTCGGACGTCGAGACCGGCAAGGTCGACGCGACGGCGGAGACGCTCTGGGCGATCACCGCGCAGCTCGGGGTGCCGATCGGGGCGATACTCGACGCGCCGCCCGAGCCGCAGATCATGCGGGGCAGGGCGATGGAGGCGGAGCTGCTGGAGGTGTTCGAGGACGACCGGGTCACGTACGAGCTCTACCGGGTCACCGTCCCGCCGGGCCTCACCCAGACCTCGCCCGCCCACCACGAGGGCGTGAGCGAGCACGTCACGGTCTTCACGGGCACGCTCAGCGCGGGCCCCATGCGCGAACCGCTCACCGCCGGGCCGGGCGACCACATCTCGTGGATCTCCGACGTGCCGCACGGCTACCGCGCGCACGGCCCCGACGTCGTACGCGCCACGCTCCTCATGCGCTACCCGATCAAGCCTTAGGCACTGGCGGGCCGGCACGTGCGGCACGGCCGGTAGCCGGCGGCCCTGGCCTGGGCGATGGTGCGGAAGCCGTGCCGGTGCCGCGGCGTGATGCGCCGGGCGTTGTGGCAGGTCGGGAAGCACACCACGCCCGTGGTGTCGCTGGCCAGGTAGAACACCCGGTCCCCCGCCAGCTCCCGCACCCGCTCCAGGTCGGCGCCCTCGGCCAGCAGCAGCCGCTCCTTGGCCGCCGGGCCGAACACGTAGTCCCCCGCGACGCCGTCCGACCGGGTGACGCGGTGGCACGGGATCAGCAGCGGCACGGGGTTGCGGCCGAGCGCCGTGCCCACCGCGCGCACCGCCCTGGGCCGGCCGATCCGCTCCGCGATCCACGAGTACGGCCTGACCTCGCCGCGCGGGATCGTACGGACCGTCTCCAGCACGTCGCGCTGGAAGTCGCTCACCCCGCGCAGGTCCAGCCGCAGCCGGCCCAGGCGCCCCGTGCGCAGCGCGGGCAGCAGCCCGGCGGGCGGGCGTTCGGCGGGCAGCAGCGGGCGGGCGAAGCGCCCCCTGAACGCCTCGGCGAACCCGTCGCCCGGGCGCACGTAGGCCACGCCCTGGTCGGTGAACGCGACCCGCAGCTCCCCGATCGGGCTCGGGACGCGTACCCAGCGGGCCGCGATCCGGTCGAGCAGTCCCTCGGGCGCGTCGGCGGCCAGCGCCGACAGCCCGGCCAGCAGTGGATCGTGGGTCATCGGGCACCTCCCAGTGCGCGCAGCCGCCGCAGTCCCCGCGACACGTGCGACTTGACCGTGCCCTGGGGGATCCTGAGCACGGTGGCGATCTCGCTGACCGGCAGGTCGACGACGTGCCTGAGCACCACCGCGACCCGCTGCTCCTCGGGCAGCAGGCCGAGCAGCCCGGCCAGCTCGTCGCCGGTCTCGCGGCGCACCGCGGCCTCCTCGACGTCCTGACCGGGGTCGACTTCCTCGATCGGCTGGTCCCGCAGCTCCGGTGGCGGCTTGCGGGACCTGGTCCTGGCGCAGTTGCGCCAGACGTTCATCAGGATCGTCATCAGCCACGCCCTCGGCTGGAGCGTGGCGATGCGGTCGCGCTCGTATCCGGCCAGCGCCCTGTACGCACGCAGGAACGCCTCCGCGGTGAGATCCTCGGCGTCGGCCCAACGCCCGCTCAGCCGCAGCGCGGTCGAGAAGACCAGGCCGCGGTAGGCGCCGTACAGCTCGGCGAACCCCTCGTCGAGGTCGTCGAGCAGCGCCTTGCGCACCGGGTCGGGACAGTCGGTTTCTCTCACGTTGGTACAACACCGGCGTGCCCGGATCCGTTGCACCGAAAAGACCCGCGTCCGGATCGGACGCGGGTCTTTTACCTCAGCAGTCTCAGACGGCGACCGCGAGCGAGGAGACCTCGCCCAGCTTCGCCTCGACCTTGATGTCCCTGGTGACGCCGCCGCCCGCGATGATGCGGACGGTCCAGTCGCCGGGGGCGGCGAAGAAGCGGAAGACGCCCTCGTCGGACACCACGACTTCGCCGGTGAACTCGCCGGAGTGGTCGAGCAGACGCGCGTACGCCGTGCCGGCGCCGGTCACCACGCCCTGGATCACGGCCTGGGTGGACAGGTCGATCCCGGCGGGCAGAGTGATCGTCTGCTCCGGCGCTCCGCAACCCTGTGCAGCAGTCATCAGCGGGCCTCCCCCAGCTCGATCGGCACGCCCACGAGCGAGCCGTACTCGGTCCACGAACCGTCGTAGTTCTTCACGTTGTCCTGCTCGAGCAGCTCGTGCAGCACGAACCAGGTGTGCGCCGAACGCTCGCCGATGCGGCAGTAGGCGATGGTGTCCTTGCCGAAGTCGACCCCGGCCTCGCCGTAGAGCGTGCGCAGGTCGTCGTCGGACTTGAACGTGCCGTCGTCGTTGGCGGCCTTGGACCACGGGATGTTACGGGCGGTGGGCACGTGGCCGGCGCGCTGCGCCTGCTCCTGCGGGAGGTGCGCGGGAGCGAGCAGCTTGCCGGTGAACTCGTCGGGCGAGCGCACGTCGACCAGGTTGAGCTTGCTGATGGCGCCGACCACGTCGTCGCGGAAGGCGCGGATCTTGGTGTCCTGCTCCTGCGCCACGTACTGCGTCTTGGCCCGCTCCGGCACGTCCCGAACCAGCTCGCGGGAGTCGAGCTCCCACTTCTTGCGCCCGCCGTCGAGCAGCTTCACGTTGGAGTGGCCGTAGAGCTTGAAGTACCAGTACGCGTAGGCGGCGAACCAGTTGTTGTTGCCGCCGTAGAGCACGACGGTGTCATCGTTGGAGATGCCGCGGTCGGACAGCAGGGCCTCGAAACCGGTCTTGTCCACGAAGTCGCGGCGCACCGGGTCCTGCAGGTCCTGCCGCCAGTCGACCTTCACGGCGCCACGGATGTGGCCCTTGTCGTAGGCGCTGACGTCTTCGTCGACCTCGACGAGGACGACTCCGGGGGTGTCGAGGTTGGCCTCGACCCAGTCGGCGTCCACCAGGGCGGCGGAGCGGCTCATTTGGAAACCTCCATTTTGGCGGCGGGCAGTAGACGGCGAAGGAGCAGGTACATTTCGCAGCCAAGGCAGAATCCGAAGGCTGCGTTGAGGAAGGCGGCGAGGAGAGCCGCCGCCGTGGCCGCGAGGGCCAGCGGCGTGATCCCGGTGAGATATCCGACCAGGCCCGCGATCGCGAAGACCAGCCCCACCGCCTGCGCGAACCGCGGCGGGCGGGCGTCTTCGGTCTCCTTCGGGGCGCTCTTGACGAGCGCCTTGAAGAGCATCGTGTACGGCGAGCGCGCCACGACTCCGAGTGCGAAGACCATCGCCTGGACGGCGAGAAGCCAGGCACTCCCCGTCACCAGGACGAGGGCGAGGACCAGGGTGGTGATGGCCGCGCCGAAGCGCAGCGCTCTAGGATCGGCACGCATCGCGGGATGCTCCTGAAGGGTCGACGGGGCGGACCGGATGTCCGCGGGATCGTCCTCAGGCAGCGCGACAGAGCGCGGTGGTCACGCGGCAGAAATCAACCGCGCGCCGCTTCGTCAGCAGCTCTGTCGTTGGGTACATGCCGAAGACACTACTCGGCGTCTCGTCATCTGTCACATCTCGTCCGGTTGGTGAGACGATTCGTGAGACGACGGCGGCGACACGGCCGCGGCGAGGGCCGCCAGGACGTCCGCCTTGCGGGGCTGGCCGGCGGCCCTTTTCACGATCTTTCCGCTGGTGTCGAGCACCAGGACCGTCGGGGTGCGCATGATGTCCAGCCGCCGTACGAGGTCGAGCCGGGACTCGGCGTCGATCTCGACATGGGTCACCCCCGGCACGATCCCGCTGACGTCGGCCAGGATCCGTCTGGTCGCCCGGCACGGCTGGCAGAACGCGGTGGAGAACTGCACCAGCGTCGCCCGCTCGCCCAGACCGGCGCCGAGGTCGGCCTCGGACAGCCGGTCGCCACCCGTGTCACGCACCCGTCCGTCGCGGCGCAGGCGAACCACCCCGATCACACACCCGAGCGCCAGAGTCGCCAGCGCCACCCACCAACCAGTCATCTCCCGATGCAACCACGCGCACCCGCGTTTACTTCCGCACCGGGATCCTGATCAGCACCTTCTCCTTCTGGTCGACCACGTAGAACGCGGTGATCTCGGACATGGGCAGCGTCGTCGACCGCTTGAAGACGGCCTTGTCCTGGTACGCCTCGCGGCTGATCGTCCAGCTCTCCGTCAGCTCGTGCCGCCCGCCGGCCACGACGAGGAGGCTGCAGGTCGTGTCGACGGGCACGCCCCGCACGCTCACGTCCAGCTCCGTGCCGCTGCCGCCGGGCCAGACCGACACGGTGGCGGAGTACTTCTCGGCCCTGTTCACGCCGGAGAACTTCAGGCCCTCGGCCATCTTGAACGGCGACGCGGACGGCGCCGCCTTGCTGGGCCGTTTGGCCTGCGGCGTCGGCTCGGCCAGCCGGCTCAGCGGCGCCTGGTCGGACTCCGAGGACGAGTCCCGCATCGTCTGCGACTCCTGGGTGGACATGGGAGCCGCCACCCCGGAGGCCACCTGCTGCCGGGTGCCGCTGTTCACGACCGACACGATCGTGCCGCCGACCCCCAGCAACGCGACGGAGGCGGCCGCCACCAGCAGCAGCCGGCCGCGCCTGTTGCGCTTCGCGCTGGCGTTCAGCAGCCGGTCGAGCACCTGCCGCGGCGGGCTTGCCACCAGCTCCACGTCTCGTTCGGACACCTTGCCAAGAAACGAGGCCACGCCTTCGAGGTCGAGCAGCTCGCGGCCGCACTCCTCGCAGGTCGCCAGGTGGTTGTCGATCTCCAGCGCCTCGTCGGGGTCGAGCGCGCCCAGCGCGTGCGCGCCCAGGGCGAGCCTTACCTCCTCGCACGTCATCATGGCGCCAACCCCCGCTCCTCGAGGGCCAGTTTGAGCGCCCGCAACGCGTAGTAGGTGCGGGATTTGACCGTGCCCGGCGGTATGCCCAGCGTCGCCGACGCCTCCTTCACCGATCGCCCCCGATAGTAGACCTCCAGCAGCACCTCACGGTGCTCCTGCCTGAGCACGGCCAGCGCCTCGGCCACCGCCCACGACTCGACGGCGCGCTCCAGGTCGTCGTCCGCCGGCATGACGGCCAGCGCCTCGTCCCCGGTCTCCTGCGGTCTGGCCTTCTTGGCCCGATGCTGGTCGACAACAAGGTTCCGGGCCACCGTGAACAGCCACGCGCGCACCGGCCGGCCCGAGAGGGCGTCGGGATGTCGCCAGGCCCGCAACAGGGTCTCCTGCACGACATCCTCCGCCCGCCCGGAATCACCGGTCAGCCGCAGGACGTAGCCGTAGAGTGGCCCGGCATGCTCGTCGAAGAGGGTTCTCACGAGTTCCTCATCCGCGGTGGTGCCGGCTGCGCTCACAGGCCCGCCTTCGTCGGGCCCGTGAGCGCTGCGCTGCTGTGCCGATTGGCTCGCTCGCTGCGCTCTCTCACGTACCTCATCACGTACGGACCCCAGGTCCGGTTCAGACTCATCCACGGATCGGCACGTCAGACGCTTCGGCCGAGATCTCCAATCCTTCGGCCACGCTCTTGACCCCGGTCACCTTCACGTCGAAGGGCAGCTTCCCCTTGAACTTGATGGTGTAGGAGACGAGCGACGCGAGCTGGTCGGGCACGCCCTCGATCTTCTCGGCCTGGATCTTGATGCCGCCGTCGACCAGCTCGACCCGCATCTCGGCGTTGAACTTCACCTTGTTCACCCCGACCGTCACCTCGCCCGACGCCGTGAGCCGCTCACCGTTGCCGCCGATCTTGACGCCTCTGGGGGCGTACTTGTCGATCGTCGCCCTGGTCAGGGTGCCGGCGATGGCCACGCGCCCGGCCTGGATGTTGGCTCTGTTCTGCAGGACGTCCGCCAGGGGAGCCGTCACGTCGTAGGCGGCGCCCCGGAGGTTCTTGATCGGCACGCCACCGTAGGTGAACGTGCCGAGATTGAACCGTACCTCCGGATAGCGCCCCGAGACGGCCTGCGTGAGAAAAGGGATGCCCTCAATTGTCACGGTCGGCTTGTCGGACAGGTCGGTCGCGGCGGCGATCCGGTTGGAGAGATCGCGCTCCACGCCCGCCACGGCGACCCGGTCGACGGCGACAAGGAGAATGACCAGCACGATCAGGAAAATGATCAGCTTCCGCATGGGGCTCCCTGTCTGTGGCGGGGGTCAAGAGCCTATCGACTGGCCTCACTCATTCCCCCATGGAAGGCCCCATCACCCGCCGGCGAACGGCGGCAGCACCTCCACGGTCGCCCCGTCGGCGAGAACGACCTCGTCATGAGGGCGTTTGCCGACCGGAGAGCCGTCCACGAGGAACGAGCAACGCCTCACCACGCGTGCCAGATCTCCATGGTTCTGTGTGATTTTCGTCATGAGTTCACCAAGAGTGACCGCGTCGAACGGCTCTTCCGCCACTCCGGCCGCCTCCTTCGCCGCAGCCCAATAACGTACCTTTCCCGTGGCCATGGGCACCTCACAATCCCTTTCCGGTCTATTGTGCGTCGCCCTTAACAAGGTTGTTTCGAGAGACGCGCTGTTCACCTGTTGGACGCGCAATGGACGCGACTTACTCGTGGGATATCCTCACCTACGGGACCTGGGCGATGAAGCCCCCGGGTCCTTGCGTGTTTGAGGAGGCCGTAATGAGCAACCTGCTCCTGCTGACCAACGCCCTCGAGCCGTCCGCCGAGGTGCTCCCGGCGCTGGGCCTGCTGCTCCACTCGGTCCGGGTCTCACCCGCGGAGGCGTCCGCACTGATCGACACGCCTCCCGCCGACGCGGTCCTCGTCGACGCGCGGAAGGAACTCGTGCAGGCCAAGAGCCTGTGCCGGTTGATCCGCACGACCGGCATCGACTGCCCGCTGCTGGTGATCGTCACCGAAGGCGGGCTGGCCGCGATGACGGCCGAGTGGGGTGTGGACGACGTGCTGCTCGACAGCGCGGGCCCGGCAGAGGTGGAGGCGCGCCTGCGCATGGCCACGGGCCGCATCTCGCAGGCCGCGACGGAGGAGGTCCCCGACGAGATCCGCAGCGGCGACCTGTCGATCGACGAGGCCACCTACACCGCGCGGCTGCGCGGCCGGGTGCTCGACCTCACGTTCAAGGAGTTCGAGCTGCTGAAATACCTCGCCCAGCACCCGGGCCGGGTCTTCACCCGCGCCCAGCTGCTGCAGGAGGTCTGGGGTTACGACTACTTCGGCGGCACCAGGACGGTCGACGTCCACGTGCGGCGGCTGCGCGCCAAGCTCGGCACCGAGTACGAATCCCTCATCGGAACGGTCCGCAACGTCGGCTACCGCTTCGTCCCCGACCGGCAGGACACCGCCGCCGTCTGATCGTTGACAGAGGCACCCGCCGATATGACACATTGTCGTTGAGGTTGTTTCGCGTCTGTCATACGAGGACACCGCCGTCCCCAGATTGGTGGTGTCGGGGTGGGTCTGTTCCGGTCGTTGGTGGACGAGGGCGCCAGGCCCCGCGTCTTCCGGCGTAACGAGACCATTTGCTCGCCGTTGCGGCCCGCCCACCGGATTTACCTCATCGACCACGGCTACGCCCGCGAATACACCCCCGCGGGCGAGCGCGAGGCCATCCACGACCTGCGCGGCGCGGGCGACCTCGTCGGCGAGCTCGCCTTCTGGAACCCGGCCGAGCGCGCCAAGGTGGACGCGCTGACCGAGGTGCGGGCCTGGCCCATCGACATGCGCCGGCTGCGCGAGCACGCCGCCGCCGGCCCGGCCGTGGCCACGGCGCTGGTGCAGGAGCTGTTCGCCAGGAACGTGGCCGCCCGCAGGCACGAGTCGCTGGCCCGGGCCCCCGTCGCCGCCCGGCTGGCCGTGTGGCTGCTGCACCTGGACGAGCGTTACGCGCTGGCCGCTGAGTCCGCGCCGCCGCTGTCCATGGAGACGCTGGCCGACCTCGTGGGCAGCTCCCCCGACGTGGTGCAGCGCCAGCTCACGCAGTGGGTCCAGCGGGGCTGGCTGGTACGGCCCGGCTACCGGCGGCTGCGCATCGCGGACCCGTCCGCGCTGCGCGATGTGGCGGGCGGCTGGGAGCACCTGTCGGAGCCGTGGCAGGGACGGGTGACGCCGTTCCTGACCAGGCCGGGGGCGCTCGCGGAGCCGCTGCCCCTCGGCGAGGTGCCGAAGCCGCGCCAGCTCCCCGCCGACGTGTCCGACTTCACCGGGCGCCAGCAGAGCCTGGACCTGCTCACCGCCTGGCTGGAGCGGCCCAGGCGGACGAACACCATGATCGTGCAGGGACTGCCGGGCGTGGGCAAGACCGCGCTGGTGACGCACTGGGGGCACCTGCACGCCGGCCGGTTCCCCGACGGCCAGATCGTGATCGACCTGCGCGGGCAGTCGCCGAGCCAGCCGCCGATGACTCCGGCCGAGGCGCTCGGGCAGATCCTGCGCTCGCTCGGGGTCGGCGAGCACATGCCCGCCGACGACGAGGCCGAGCTGACGCTGCTCTACCGCAGCAGGATCGCCGGGCGCAGGCTGCTGCTCATCCTCGACAACGCCGCCGACCCGGCGCAGGTGCGGGCGCTGCTGCCGGGCGGCAAGGACTGCGTGGTGCTGGTGACCAGCCGCACGCGGATGGCGCCGCTGCGGGCCACCGGGCACGCCGACCTCATGGACCTGCCGGTGCTCGACCCCGGCAACGCGGTGGCGCTGCTGGTGGCCGTGCTCGGGGAGCACTCCCCGCGGGCCGCCGACCGGGACGCGCTGGCCGAGCTGGCCAGGGTGTGCTCGTACCACCCGTTCGCGCTGCGGATCTCGGCGGCCAAGCTGGCCGAGAGCCCCGGGCTGAGCGTGCAGGAGCGGGTCCAGGAGCTGCGCAGGCCGGGCACGCTCCTGGTGGGCGATCCGGAGGAGGCGTTCAGGTCGGCGCTCGATCTGGCGTACGAGTCGCTGAGCCCGGGGCAGCGGCGCGCGTTCCGGCACGTGGGGCTGCTGCCGGGCCGGGACTTCACGCCCGAGGTGCTGGCCGCCGCGCTCGGCGCCCCGGTCAGCGAGGCCGTGGTGGCGGTGGAGGGGCTGCACCGGGCGTATCTCGTCGAGCCGCTGGCCGGGCCACGCTACCGGGTGCACGACCTGGTCAAGCGGCTGGCCAGGGAGCTGGGCCGGCATGCCGAGGCAGGCGTGCGGGAGGCCAGGGCGCGGCTGCTCGACCACTACCTGGCGGTGGCGACCGACCCCGCGACGGCGCCCGAGTGGTTCGAGGCCGAGCGGCGCTCGCTGGTCTCGGCCGTGCGGCTGGCCGAGGAGAGCGGCGCCCAGGGGATGGCGTGGCGGCTGGCCGAGGCCGTGTTCGAGCCGTTCAGGAAGCTGCGGTACAACGAGATCAACCTGGAGATCCAGCAGGCCGGGCTGACCTCGGCGATGCAGGTGAGCAACCGGCGGGCGATCGCGCGCATGCGCAGCAACCTGGGCTCGATCCACCGGGACATCGGGCCCTCGACGCTCGCGGCCAGGTTCATCGGGGAGGCGCTGGAGGAGTTCGCCTCGCTCGGCGACGCCGAGGGGCGGGCCAGCGCGCTCAACGACCTGGCCGAGGTGCACGGCATCGCGGGCCACAACGAGGAGGCCCTGCGGTGCGCGGGCGAGGCGCTCGACCTCTACCGCGAGATCGGCGACCTGGCCGGGGTGGCGAGCTGCCTGCACACGCTCTCGCGGCTGCACCTGTCCCAGGAGCGCTACGAACTGGCGTTGCAGCACGCGGGTCAGGCCCTGGAGGTACGCGAGGAGCTCGGCGACCGCAGGGGCACGGCGCAGAGCCTGATCATCCTGGCCACGGTGCAGCGGGACCTGGGCGAGCCGAACGCGGCGCTGTCCGAGGGCCTGGAGGCGCTGTCGATCTGCCACGAGTTGGGCGACGAGCACGCCGAGGCCGAGACGCTGCTCTGCCTGGCCGAGATCTACGACCTGCTGCGGCTGCCGCACGACGCGCAGCGGGACGCCGAGCGGGCCCTGGCCGGGTACACGGCGACGGGCGACCAGCACGGCTGCGGGCGCGCCCTGTGCGCGCTCGGCCGGATCGCGCGCAACGGCTCCCGGTACGACGAGGCCCTGGCCTACTACGAGCAGGCGCTGGCCGTGCAGGTGGAGCTCCACCACGAGCAGGGCAAGGCGGAGACGCTCGGCGACATCGGGCTGGTGCACTGGCGGCTGTCCGACTACCTGCGGGCCGACGACTACCTCAACCAGGCGCTGACGATCAGCCGGGTGATCCGCGACGAGCCGGTGGAGGCCCGCATGCTCAACCGGCTCGCCAGGGTGCGGCGGCGGCAGGGCCTGCCGCACGTGGCGTTCGTGTACGCGCTCGAAGCCCTGGACATCGTGCAGGGCATGGGCAACCGGCGGGCCGAGGCGGACGTGCAGGAGACGCTGGCGAACACGTACCTGTCGCTGGGGCAGCACCAGCCCGCGCTGCGGGCGGCCAAGTCGTCGCTGGCGATCAGGGAGGAGCTGCGGGACAACCGGGCCAGCGCGCTGCTGTCGATGGCGCAGGCGCTGCACACGGCGGGCGAGCCGCAGGAGGCGCTGAAGCTCGCGTGGGAGACGGTCGAGCTGCAGAACGAGACCGGCACGAAGGACCGGTGGGCGGCGGCGCTCACGACGCTGGCCATGGTGCTGCTGGACCTCGGTCTGGCCGGGGAGGCGCTGGTCCACGCGCGCCAGGCCAGGGACGTCCATCTCGAGTGCGGGACCAGGCGGGACCTGGGGTGCGCGCTGCGGGCGCTGGGGCTGATCTCGGCCAGGCTGGGGAACCGGGGCCCGGCCGGCGGCTATCTGCGGGAGGCGCTGCGGCTGCTGGAGGAGGTCGGGGACGTCTTCGAGGTACGGCGGGTGTCGGAGGATCTCCGCGAGCTGGGGGCCAGCCCCACGTCCTGAAATATCGCTAAAAGTCGTGAAATCTCGGATGTGAGGTCGCAGATCTTCTCCGGAAATTTCCGTTAGCTGGTGCTACCAGCTACTCCAACGGGGGTGATCCGGATGCTCAAGAACCATCTGCGTCGAGACCTTCAGTGGCTCAAACGCCAGGCGCGCAAGGACCGGCGGATCACTGTTGTCCTGCTCACCGGCGTGCCGGCCGCCTGGGTCCGCCAGCTCCCGCCGTCGGACCTCCTGGGCGGCTCCCCGATCCTGCTGGCCCTCTCGCTGGGGCTGCTCGGCGGGTCGGGGGCGGCCTGGCTGATGTCGGCGTACTTCGTCACCAGGACCCTCAAGGCGCGCAGGGAGCCCGCGGAGGAGCTCCGGTGGATCTCCAGGATCAGCCGGGGCAAGGAGTGGGCCTTCTGCTCGTTGAGCGCCTACGTGGCCTGGCACCTGCTGCAGTTCGTCACGGTGCCCAGGTAGCCCTGGTGACCGGTGAGAAGTACCCGCATCAGTTCTCCAGATCGACGGTGAGCTTGGAAACGTGGAACGCCTCGGCAT